>CAJGDQ010000069.1 GCA_904502215.1 Clostridiaceae bacterium | reverse complement strand
GAACGAAGCCTGTTAGCATAAAATGCAGGGTCAATCGAGCATTTTTCAAATGCCTCAAGCCATTTTTCAGGGGAGAAATGCTCGGTCCAGCTATCAAATTTGCAACCCATTTTAAAGGCTTCTTCCAAAACAGCGCCAAGTTTTCTATCGCCTCTGGCTAAAACACCCTCAAGGAAGCTTGTTGAAGAATCGTGATAGCTAAGAGAAATTTTGCGTGTTGTTATGCAGGATTTTAGATACTCCTGTCTTCTTCTAATCTCTTTTTCATCAATTTGAGGCTCAAATTGGAAGGGAGTAAAAGGCTTTGGAACAAAGGTTGACACGCTTATAGAAACCGATACCGATTTACCCTTGGGTTTATCAGGCATAGAATAGAATTTATTAACAATTTTTTGACCAAGCTCGGCAATGCCCTTTAAATCCTCATCGGTTTCGGTTGGAAGACCTAACATAAAGTAAAGCTTAACCGAGGTATAACCGCCCTTAAATGCGGTTTCACAGGTGGAAAGTATCTCTTCCTCAGTAACATTTTTATTGATAACATCTCTAAGCCTTTGAGTTCCGGCTTCGGGAGCAAAGGTGAGACCGCTTTTTCTAATGTGGTTAATTTTTTCAAGAAGCTCGTCCGAAAAATTATCAATTCTAAGACTTGGAAGAGCAAGACTTATATGGCTTTTCTCTGTCCATTTAAGCAAATTGTTAAGAAGTGGCTCGAGCTCACTATAATCACTTGTGCTAAGAGAGGAGAGAGAAATTTCATCATAGCCTGTATTCTCGCAAAGCGCCTTTGCTTGAGCGTTAACAGTTTCAAAGCTTTTCTCTCTAACAGGGCGGTAAATAAACCCTGCCTGACAAAAACGGCAACCTCGGATACAGCCTCTAAAAACCTCTTGAACAACCCTATCGTGAACTATTTCAATGAAAGGAACAATAAACTTATCGGGGTAATAAACCTTGTCCATATCCTTTATAATGCGCTTTTTGACGGTTGCAGGGGCATCCTTTGGAGTAACCGATTTAATGGTGTTATCCTCGTTATATTCTATATCATAAAGTGAGGGCACATAAACACCCTCTATCTTAGCGGCGGCTTTAAGAAACTCCTCCTTAGAGGCACCCTTTGCTTTATATTCTTTATAAAGGTTTATAACCTCGAGGTCAACCTCTTCGCCCTCACCTAAAAAGAAAAGGTCAATAAAGTCAGCAATCGGCTCGGGGTTGCAAACGCAAGGTCCACCCGCAACAACTAAAGGAGAAAGGGATTTTCTATCCTTGGATTTTAGGGGAATACCTGCTAAATCCAACATATTTAAAACGTTGGTATATGACATTTCATATTGCATAGTGAAGCCGATGAAATCAAAATCCTTAATAGCATCTCGACTCTCAAGAGCAAAGAGGGGGATGTTCTCTCTTCGCATAACCTCTTCAAAATCGGGCCAAGGGCAAAACACCCTTTCGCACCAAATATCTTCACGTGCATTAAACTGAGAATAAAGAATTTTCATTCCAAGGTGGGACATACCTATTTCATAGGTGTCAGGAAAACAAAAGGCAAAACGAACATCAACCTTTTCTTTATCCTTAATAACGCTATTAATTTCGCCACCCGAATATCTTCCGGGTTTTTGAACTGATAGTAATAATTCCTCAAATTTCTTAGTATCCATTTTAAATTCCTTTGCCAAAAATATATATCTATTTTACTACATTTTAATAACAGTTGCAATAACTAAATAAATTCCGATAATATAAAGTGAAACATTTATTTTTCCTCTAATAGTTAGCGTTACTGCCAAAAAGATAACTGCTGCTGCAACAACAAGAGTTATAATTTTAAGGGTTAAAACCGCCCTGTTATATTCGGTTTTTTTAGCAATTATTGAAAAAAGAATAGTTCCTCCGTCTAGTCCTGAAACGGGCATGAGATTAAAAACCGCAATCAGCAAATTTATAAGAGAAAAATTTAATGTCAAGGGGTTTTTAAAGTATAAATAGTTAACATATAGAACAAAGAAAAGCAAGAGATTAACCAAAGGTCCGATAATGGCTATAATTATATCGTTTTTATATTTTGAGGTTATGGGTGCTGTTATTTGAACTGAAGCTGGGATTAATCTTATTTGTTTAGGCTCGCAATCTAATAGCCACATAGCAAAAAGATGGCCGATTTCGTGCATCAAAACCGCAAATAGTGTTGGCATTAGAAGACCTGTTCTATCGGTTGCAAGCATAATGCAAATTAGAGCCATAAACAAAAATGATATATAAATTTCAGTTCCTAAAAACTTAATTTTCATTATTCTAAAACCTCTTGAATATCGGTGTTAGCGCAAATATCCTCTTTATACCAAGCCTTTAAATCCTCATAGGTTGATTTAAAGAAATATTTTATAATCAAAACCGAGATTAATATTATAACCATTGCAATTATTTGGGTGATTAAAATTTCGGAAAAACGACTTTTTCTTATGGAACTTTGTTCATCCATTTCTATTCTCCTTGCGAAAATATTAAGAATATGATATACTTAATTTATATTAAATTAAGAGTTGATATTATGCCATTTTTACCTATAACTAAAAAGGAAATGCTAGATAGAGGTTGGGAACAACCTGATTTTGTTATTGTAACGGGGGATGCTTATGTAGACCACCCGAGCTTTGGCACGGCTATAATTTCCCGTGTTTTAGAAAGTAAGGGTTTTAAGGTTTGCATTATCTCTCAGCCAAAGTGCGATGAGGATTATAAACGCTTTGGAAAACCGAGACTGGCATTTTTAGTTAACAGCGGTAATATTGACTCTATGGTGGCGCATTATACCGCCGCCAAAAAGAGAAGAAGCGATGATGCTTATACTCCTGGCGGTAAAGCGGGAGCAAGACCGGATAGAGCGGTTATAGTTTATTCTAAGAAAATAAGAGAACTTTATGGCGATGTTTTTATTGCTATTGGCGGTATTGAAGCATCTCTTCGCCGTTTTGCCCATTATGACTATTGGGATGATAAGGTTCGCCCATCAATACTTATTGATTCAACTGCAAATCTTTTAATGTTTGGTATGGGCGAAAAGCATATTGCAGAACTAGCATTAAAACTTGATAATAAACAAGATATAACCGATATTAAAGGCACTTGCTATGCCGTTAACAGTTCGGATTATACTTATATTAAGGGTGCTGTTGAATGCGCTTCCTTTGAGGCTGTTAGCGAAAACAGCGAAAAGGGAAAGAGGCAATATGCGATTTCCTGCCGCATCCAACAGGATGAGCATGATGCTGTTAGAGGAAAAACTATAATACAAAAGCACGGCTCTAAGATAGTCGTTCAAAACCCACCTATGCCGCCTCTTTCAACCGAGGAAATGGATGAGGTTTATGCTTTGCCTTTTATGAGGGATTACCATCCGAGTTATAAGGCCCTCGGCGGAGTTGCGGGGATTGAAGAGGTTAAGTTTTCTATTATACATAATAGAGGCTGTATCGGCGCTTGCAATTTTTGTTCCTTGGCTTATCATCAAGGAAGGCAGATAGCAGTTAGAAGTCATCAGTCGGTTATAGAAGAGGCAAAGAAGATAACCGAGATGGAAGACTTTAAGGGATATATCCACGATGTTGGCGGACCTACCGCTAACTTTAGAGCGCCCTCTTGTTCCGCTCAGCTTAAAAGGGGAGTATGCGCTGATAAAAAATGTCTAGCTCCCGAAATGTGTCCTGCTGTTGAGGTGTCGCACAAGGATTATTTGAAACTTCTCAGAGAACTTAGAAACTTACCAAAGGTTAAAAAGGTGTTTATCCGTTCGGGTATTAGATTTGATTATCTTATTGCCGATAGAGATGAAGAGTTCTTTAAGGAACTTGTTATGCACCACACGAGCGGTCAGTTAAAGGTTGCTCCCGAGCATTGCTCGGATAATGTTTTAAAATATATGGGAAAGCCTTCCTTTAGGGTTTATGAAAGATTTGAAAAGAGATTTTATGAGTTAACTAAGGCGGCTGGCAAAAAGCAGTATTTAGTGCCTTATCTTATGTCATCTCATCCGGGCAGCACTCTTAAGGATGCAATTGAATTATCTCTCTTTTTAAAGAGAAATAAGCTCCATCCCGAGCAGGTGCAGGATTTTTATCCAACCCCTGGCACCGTTTCAACCTGTATGTTTTACACAGGACTAGACCCATATACCTTAAAAGAGGTTTATGTTCCCAAAACACCTGCCGAAAAGGCTCAGCAAAGGGCGCTGCTTCAGTATTTCAAACCTGAAAACCGCCAAATAGTTTTATCGGCTCTTAAAAAAGCGGGAAGATTTGATTTAATTGGAACAGGACCTAATTGCTTAGCAGCCCCCGATATAAATCCCAAATTCAAATCAGCCAAGCCTAAAAAGACAATAAGAAATATCCATAAAAAGAAAAAGTGAACTGCACTTGCAGTTCACTTTTTTAATTCGATTATTGCGGCTAAATTGCCTCGTTTTCCGTTTGTTGCTCGATGGGAATGAAGGTCGCCCGAGTTGCAACAGGTGCATATATCCGAGGCATCAATATTATCAGGGCTAATGCCCGAGTTAATTAGAATTTGGCGGTTTGCCTCAACCAAATTCAGCATATATCTTCCGTTTTCTTTAGGGAATAATATTTTGCTTAAATCTAAAAACTTAATTGCTCTAAATTCTTTTGCAACGGGCTCATCAACTTCATAACAGCAGTCCCTAATACAAGGTCCTATACCCGCTATTATATCTTTTGGATTGCAACCAAATTCTTCCGCCATTTTTTCAACAGTTACCTTGCCGATTAACTTAACAGTTCCTCTCCAACCTGCATGAGAGGTTGCGATAACCTTACGAACAGGGTCGCAAAACAAAAGGGGAGTGCAGTCAGCATATTGGGTAACAAGGGCAACGCCTTCTTGGTTGGTAATAAGTCCATCAATATCCGAAAACTCAGGTAAAGTAATACCTGTTCCAATATGTTCTTTTGTAACGGTTAGAACATTGTTGGTGTGGGTTTGTTTGGTTAAAACAAGGTTTTTTGGGTTTATATCAACCGCCGAACAAAGAATTTCATAGTTTTTTAAAACATTGCTACGGGGGTCGCCTCGGTTGAAGCTCAAGTTCATACTTGAATAATCACCCTCGCTTACACCGCCGTGTCTCGTTGAGAAAATATGATTAACAATACCGCAGTTTTCAAGCTTTGGAAACTGAATATAAACCAAATCATCTTTTTGTTTAATATTTAAGGTTTTGCTTTTAAGCATTTGCTTCACCCTTGGAAACTTCAATATAAAGGTTGTTGGAATTTGCTATTAATTTATCTTTGATATCCTTACCAAACTTCTCTTCGATAAAGCTTAAAGCTTCGTCTAACCTTGGAGGTCTAAATGATGGTGAATGGGTATCAGAAGCGATAAAATTAACGATATCCATCTTAAAAAGCTTTTTTATAACCCTTTTATAAGAGGGAATGAAAAAGGCGTTTGCATTAACCTGTGTTAATATATTATGCTCTTTTATGAATTTTAAAAACTTAGAGTAATTTTTAGCCTTATAATATCTTTCAATATGAGCAATTATAGGGATTATTCCAAGATTATTTGAAAGGTTTATGATTTCATCAAATAACGATGGAGTAATAATTTTGTCAACAAGCTCAAGTAAAAGATAATTGGAATTGTTAAGACAAAGTTCTTTTAATGAGGTGGATTCACTAATACCTTTAAAATATAGCATTTCGCTTCCCTTAAGAATTATAGGTAAATCTTTATTTTGAGCTTCAATATTTAGTAGACTAAATGCTTTATTGCATTTAGCTTTAAACTCGATTAGATTATCTTCCTGAGGGTAAAAATGCGGT
>CAJGDQ010000068.1 GCA_904502215.1 Clostridiaceae bacterium | reverse complement strand
GCAACATCGGTAATCTCACTTCTGCGGTCATCAGTGAATCTATCACGAAGATTTAAAGCCTCGGTTTTAACTATATCGAGTATTCTTTCCTTGCTTGCAAGAATAGCCTCGCATTCCTTAATGAAATCGAGCTTTTCCTGTAATTCATCAAGGATTTTTTGTTTTTCAAGACCTGCAAGCTTACCAAGTTGCATTTGAACGATAGCGGTTGTTTGAATATCATCAAGACCAAATCTTTCGGACAATGCCTCTTTACTTTCAGGAATTGTTTTGCTTTTTCTGATTATTGCGATAACCTCATCGATAAAATCAAGAGCAATTTTAAGACCCTCTAAAATATGGGCTCTTTCCTCAGCCTTTTTCTTATCAAATCTTGTTCTTCTTTCAATAATCTCGCATTGGAAATCGATGCAGTTTTGAAGCATTTCTTTAAGGGTTAAGATTTGAGGCTTTCCGTTAACAATAGCCAAAAGAATAGCACCAAAGGTTGTTTGAAGTGAGGTATATCTATAAAGCTTGTTAAGAACAACCTGCGGATTAGCGTCTCTTTTAAGGTCAACGATAATTCTGATACCGCCGTCCCTCTTTGAAGAATAGTCAACAACATCATCTATTCCTTCAATCTTCTTATCGGCCGCTAAATCATAGATATTCTTAACGAGTTCCTGTTTCTTAACCTTATAGGGAATTTCGGTAATAATTATGCGGAACTTGCCGTTTTTGGTTTCCTCAATTTCGGCTTTTCCTCGAAGAACTATCTTGCCTCTACCGGTAGCATAAGCGGCACGAATGCCTGCTCTTCCCATAATAATACCGCCTGTTGGGAAATCGGGGCCCTTGATATATTCGCAAATATCCGAAAGCTCTGCCTCGGGGTTATCGATAAGGCAGCACATACCATCAATAACCTCACCCAAGTTATGAGGCGGAATTTCGGTTGCCATACCAACCGCAATACCCGATGAACCGTTAACCAAAAGCTGAGGGAATCTAACAGGAAGCACCTCAGGCTCTTCCAAACGGTTATCATAGTTGGGATTAAAGTTAACAGTGTCCTTCTCTATATCATCAAGCATATGAAGAGAAAGTCTGTTCATTCTCGACTCGGTATAACGGTAAGCAGCGGCAGGGTAGCCGTCTATATTACCGAAGTTTCCGTGGCCATCAATTAGAGGATAGCGAAGTGAAAAATCCTGCGCCATACGAACCATTGAGTCATAAACAGAGGCATCACCGTGCGGATGATATCTACCTAACACGGAACCTACCGTATCGGCGCACTTGCGGTATGCCTTATCAGGAGTAAGTCCGTTTTCATACATAGTATAGAGTATTCTTCTATGAACGGGTTTAAGACCATCTCTAACATCGGGGATAGCACGGCCAACCAAAACCGACATAGAATACTGAAGCATACTTTGTTTAACTTCATCAACTATTTCAACCGGCACGATATTTGTTTCTTCACTGCTCGGCCAATATACATTTTCTTGTTTTGCCATTATCTATCCCTCCTTAAATATCCAAATCGGTTGCAAATACTGCATTTTCTTCGATAAATTTACGGCGAGGCTCAACCTCTTCACCCATAAGCATTGTAAAGGTTTGGTCGGCAAGCTCAGCATCGGCCATAGTAACCTTAAGCATTGTTCTATGCTCGGGGTCGAGTGTTGTTTCCCATAACTGCTCGGGGTTCATCTCACCAAGACCCTTATATCTTTGAACATCGGCAGTTCCGCCAAGCTGTTCAATATATCTATCCTTTTCTTCGTCAGTGAAAGCATCGAAATACTTTTTGCCCTTTGCAACTCTATAAAGAGGCGGTTGAGCTAAATAAATATGACCTGTTTCAATAAGCTCGGGCATATAACGGAAGAAGAAGGTAAGTAAAAGTGTTCTGATATGGCTTCCGTCAACATCGGCATCGGCCATAATAACAATTTTATCATAACGAAGCTTTGAAATATCGAAGTTTTCAGCAATTCCGGTGCCAAGTGCTACGATAACAGGGGTTAGCTTATCGTTTCCGTAAACCTTATCAACCCTTGCTTTCTCAACGTTGAGCATTTTACCCCAAAGAGGCAAAATTGCCTGATAGGTTGAGTTTCTGCCCTCAACAGCAGAACCTCCCGCACTGTCTCCCTCAACGATGAAAATTTCGGTTTTAGTCGGGTCGTCAGAGATGCAGTCCTTAAGTTTTTCAGGCATTCTGGTTTTTCCGCCGATACCTGATTTATTTCGGGAAGCATCACGGGCTTTTTGGGCAGCTTCTCGAGCATTAGATGCCGCAATAGCCTTATCAATAACTATTTTTGCTTCATTCGGGTTTTCTTCAAGGAATTTATAGAGCTGGTCGTTAACAATTTCTCTAACCAACTGACCAATAGAGGTGTTACCAAGCTTTGCTTTGGTTTGGCTTTCAAACTGAGCATCCGAAAGCTTAACCGAAACAACCGCAACTAAGCCCTCTAAAATATCATCTCCCTTTAAGTTATCGGAAGATTCCTTTATTTTCTTGAAATCATGAGCATATTTATTAACAACCCTTGTTACAGTTTGTCTAAACGCCTGCTCGTGAGTTCCTCCGTCAATAGTATGAAGAGTATTAGCAAAAGAAAGGATTTTATTGTCATAAGCAGTTGACCATAAAAGAGCGATTTCAGCAGTGCTATCTCCTTTCGAGCCTGAAAGATAGATAACATCATTGTTAAGGCGGTCCTTCTTTATTCCTGCAAGCAAATATTCAACATAGGATTTAATACCGCCCTCATAGCAAAGGTCATCCTGGCGGTCCTTTGTGAAAGAATCGCTTCTTTTATCTGTTAAAACAATTCTGATACCTGCATTAAGGAATGCCTGCTCACGAAGTCTTTTAAGAAGAATATCGTAATCATAGGTTGTGGTATCGGTGAAAATAGAGGGGTCCGGCTTAAACCAAACGGTAGTTCCTGTTTCATTTGTATCACCTATAACCTCAAGGTCGGTTACAATATTACCCTTTTCATATCTTTGCTTGTAAACATTCTTGCCATCCTTAACTTCAACCTCAAGCCAAGATGAAAGAGCATTAACAACCGAGGCACCAACTCCGTGAAGTCCTCCCGAAACCTTATATCCGCTGCCGCCGAATTTGCCGCCTGCATGCAAAATGGTGAAAACAACAGTAACAGTTGGGATTCCTTTCTGGGGGTTAATACCAATCGGTATACCTCTTCCGTTATCGCAAACTTTAATAACCCCGTCATCCAAAATATCAACGGTAATTTTATCGCAATAACCTGCCAAGGCTTCATCAATAGAGTTATCAACTATTTCATAAACTAAGTGGTGAAGACCTCTTTCTCCCGTTGAGCCGATATACATACCGGGGCGTTTTCTTACAGCCTCTAACCCTTCAAGAACCTGTATAGAATTTTCGTCATAACTGTTCTCTATTGGGGTGGTTGTAATTTCGTTGTTCATTAAAAACAATCCTTTCTTGCCTTTTTACAAAGTATCTATAAAACCTGAACGCTTTCGAAGCGTCAAGGAAGATATCTGAGAAATAAAAACCTTATTTTTTCTTTTTTTAGAGCAAATTATAAAAGATTTTGGAAGTTCAAAGGAAACATTAATAACTTCCTTCTTCTTTTCTGCCTTGCTTAAAAATATTCGGGTATTTTTTGAAACGGTTGTGCTATCTAAATCAAAAATTCCAATAACCTCATCCGATTTTATAACCGTTTCCTGACCTAAATGGATATACATTAAATTATCTTTCCTTTTTTAACCTCAAAGATTTTGCCTGCCTTAAGGTTTTTAAAGTTTGAGGGGTCGCAACAGGTTAAAAATGTTTGCATTCCCTCAATATGATTAAGAATAAAATCCTGCCTTTTAGGGTCTAGCTCACTCATAACATCATCTAACAAAAAAACAGGACATTCACCGACACGTTTTTTTATAACCTCAGCTTCAGCAAGTTTTAAGCTCAGCGCAACACTTCTTTTTTGACCTTGCGAGCCAAAAGAACGAGCCGAAATACCATTTATTTTAAATTCTAAATCATCCCTATGGGGACCAATAGAGGTAACTGCCGAAAACATATCTTCCTTTCGGCTTTCTTTAAGAGCTTCTCTTAAATTTTCACCCTTAAAAGATGATATATATATTGTTTCAAGCCTTTCCTTGCCCGAAGATAAACCATCATAAACTTTTGGTAAGAAAATATTTAGTTCATCAATATATTTCTTTCTGAATTTTATTAGCTTTTCTCCGTTTTCGGCTATTTCCTCTTCAAAAATATCAAGCATAACGCTAAGGGTTGAATCATATTTTAAATCTTTTATGATTTTATTTCTTTGCGAAACAGCTCTTAGATAATTTTTTAAAATTTCAATATATGAAGGATATAATTGACCAATTGCTATATCTAAAAATCTTCTTCTAACGCTCGGCCCATCCTTAACAATACTCAAATCATTAGGAGAAAATATAATTGCATTAAAATTTCCTGCAAGCAAAGAAGGAGATTTTAATTTGTTTTCATTTAAAACCGCTCTTCTTTTCTCCTCAATTTCGAGTTTTGCCTGTTTTTCAATGCCTTCGCTTATAAAATCTAAAGAAATAACTGCTTTTTCATTTTCAAAATTAACAAGTTCTTTATCCTTTGAATTTCTAAAGCTTTTGGCACCCGTAAAAAGCCATATAGCCTCAATTATATTAGTTTTACCCTGAGCATTTTCTCCGCAAATAACATTCATTCCCTCATCTGCTGAAAGAAAAGTTTCTTCAATATTTCTAAAATTTTTTAAAGAAAGATTTAAAACCTTCATATCACAGTAAAACCGTTGCCCTCAAATTCAACCTTATCACCTTTATAAAGTTTTTTACCCCTCATTTTGCAAACCTCGCCGTTAACTTTTACCTCGCCATTTTGAATAACTATCTTAGCGTGGCCACCGGTTACAACCAAATTTGCAAGCTTCATAGCGCTATCTAACCTTATAAATTCCTCTTTTATTGAGATTTTTTCAAATTCCATTATTTCAACCTCATAGGCATAATCATATATTTAAATTCATCACCCTCAGCAGGACAAATTATAACTCCTGCATTAGGTCCATTAAATAAAATTTGAACAAATTCAGCCTCACTAGCCTTTAAAGCCTCTAATAAATAACGGCTGTTAAGACCAATTTCAAAGTTTTCTCCCTCTAATTTTGTATTAAAGGTCTCAGTTGCTCTTCCCATAGAGGTAGCACAAGAGAAAACAACATTAAGTTCATTAAAATAACAACGCAAGGGAGTTGAAAAAGATTCGCTTATAAGCAATGAAACACGTTCAATAGTATTTATAAGTTCTCTTGTGTTAACAACAACCCTTTGGGTATTTCCTTCGGGGATGGTTTTCTTGTAATTTACAAAATCACCCTCTAAAAGACGGGAAATAAACGAATATCCGTTAATATTAAAACTAATAAGTCTTTCTCCAACATTTATTTCAATATTTTCGGTTTCTTCATCAATAAGCTTAACAGCCTCACCTAAAGCTCTGTTTGAAACGGTAAAATTAATTTCCTTTCCAATAGAACTTTTTTCTTTTCTGATAGCTAATCTATAACCATCAATAGCAACAAGCTGCAAAACGTTATCTTCAACCGAAATGTTAATACCTGTTAAAATCGGTTTTGCTCCTTCATTTTGAGCGGCAGCAAAGATAGTTCCTTTAACCATATCGGATAAAACCTTACCATCAACCGAAAGATTTATTCCGTCAGCAACCGAGGGCATCTCAGGGAAATCAGTTGAAGCCATACCCATAATATCAAAGTTAGCCTCACCGCATTTAATAGAACAATTAAGTCTGTCATCAGCAGAGATTTCAACCTGAACTCCATTCATTCTTCTTAAAATATCAG
>CAJGDQ010000067.1 GCA_904502215.1 Clostridiaceae bacterium | reverse complement strand
GCTTTTCATTCCTATAGCTTTTGCAAGCTCTTCTTGGGTATATCCGTTTCTTTTTCTATAATACTTAATTCTTTTATTTATCTCATTCATATTTATCCCCCGAAATTAAAAAAGTGCGCAACCGAAGTCACGCACCGAAAAAGTGTTTGTCCTCAGTCGTTGCTACACGAATTGCTCCATACGGGAACAAGAGGAAAACACCTTTTACCAAGGTATTATCCCCCGTATGGAAACTTTTAAATTCGTGTAGCAAAATCATTATAGCACAATATTTTTTAATTTACAATATAAATTAATTCCGAATTACGCATTACGAATTACGAATTACGCATTACGAATTACGCATTTAAAAAACCGCCCTGTTGGGCGGTTTTTTAAGTCAAGTCGGTCGATAAGCCGAGTTCTGTCGTGGACGGTTATCTATCTTGGCATAAGATTGCTCTTATACTCCAGCCGCTCTTCGTAACACATCGGGCAGATGTATAGTTACAGTCAGCGTTGCTCCGAATAGGGTTTACAGGGTCTTGATGTTCCCATAAGACCGGTGAGCTCTTACCTCGCCTTTCCACCCTTACCGCAAATGCGGCGGTATATCTCTGTTGCACTTTCCCTAAGGTTGCCCTCGGCGGCCGTTAGCCGCTATCCTGCCCTTTGGAGCTCGGACTTTCCTCAGATATTTCTATCCGCAACCGTCTAACCGACTTGAAGTTTATTTTAACACAAACTAAGCCTAGTGTCAAAAAATATTTTAAAGAATAAAATAATAATAATTGTAGTTAGTCGAAACGCTCAAAAGCGTTCCGACAAGCCACTTTACAAGTGGCTTCAGCAAAATTAAATTCTAATATTTAATTTTGCACAACACTTATTGCAATGAGATAGGACAAATTTTTTAGTAAAAATTTGTCGCAAAATCAAAGATTTTGTGGCGAAACAGAATTGTTTCGCTTAACCTATTCCATTATAATGTTTGGAGGCTTGAATATGGAAAAAATAAACTTTAAAACCTTTTTAGGTGCAAATTCCTTTGAGGGCTTTGTGTCTTTTTTTGATAAATGCTATCTTGCCGAAACGGGATGGCAGGCATACATAATTAAGGGAGGACCTGGCACAGGCAAATCTTCCTTTATGAAAAAGCTTGTAAAAATTGGCGAAAGTAAAGGTTACACCGCCGAGCTTTGCCCCTGCAGTAGCGACCCAGATTCGCTTGATGCTATTATCTTCCCCGAAATCAAAACAGTTATTATGGATGGAACTTCTCCCCACACAGTTGACCCGTTCCACCCCGGAACTTGCGAGCAAATACTCAATTTTGGAGAATTTTGGAACTCGGATATATTAAGGGAAAATTCAGCCGAAATTATAAAACTAACAAATAAAAACAAGTTTTTGCACCGCTTGGCCTCAGGCTATCTTAAAACGGCTAAGCAGTTGATGATGGATAATCTTAATATTCTAGAAAAATGCACCGATAAAAATAAGCTGGAATCCTTTTCGAAAAAGCTTTGCCGAAAGTATATTCCTAAAAAGTTTGGCATAGGATTAGAATGGATAAGATTTTTAGAGGGAATAACCCCAAAAGGCGTTGTTTCACTTGCAAATGATAAAATAACCGAAAAAACAGTTGTTATTGAAGATAACTTTGGTTTGATATCGGATATTATTATGAACAATATCCGCCTCTATGCCCTATCAAACGGTTATGAAATTATAACAATTAAAAACGCATTTATGCCATCATTCCTTTTAGACGGAATAATAATCCCCGAGCTTTCCCTCTCATTCTTAAGAGAAAGCGAATATTCTACATTCCAAAACTCAAGAAAAATACATTCAAAAAGATTTATGAATATGGAAAAATTAAAGCTTTATAAGAATAAACTAAAAATAAATAAAAAAACCATAAATTCCTTAACAGCCTTTGCAACCGACACCCTAAAAGAAGCAAAATCGGTTCACGACCAGCTCGAAAGCTGCTATATTTCGGCTATGGATTTTGATAAATTAAACACCCTTGCAGAAAATCTTTCCAAAAAACTCTTCTAAATTTATCATAATGTCCAACAAAATATAAAAAATTTAAAAAATATAACAAAAAAGGTTGCAATTTTGTAACCTTTTTGTTATACTAATGGATGTAAAGGTTACAAAATGTAACTTTTTTGAGTAAATTAAGAAGGTGAACTGTTATTTTTAAGGATTTGAGCATCAAAGCGCTTAAAGAAAAACTGCTATCAAATGCAGTTTTAAATAAAGCTCTTAGATTCATTAACTTAAATAGAATAGTTGTTAAATTTTCAGCCATTTGCTTGGTTGGTATATTATCGGTTTTGGTATCCGCTGCTTCGGTTGGTATAACCTTTGGATTTAATGTTAAATATTCCGATAAGGTTATTGCAACAGTTAAAAGCGCATCGGTTTTAGAAAATGCTAAAACCTTGGCTGTTAAAACTGTTAGCTCTAAGGATGCCGATAAGGCAATCTCCTCCCCCAAGCTTAAATTAACCCTAACTATTGTGGACAAGCTGGATAACGCTAATGCTGTTGCAACCGCAATTCTTGATAACACTGATGCCATTATTGCAGGCTCAGCCTTAATTGTTGATGGTGAGAAAATCGGCGTTGGCTCTAAGGAACTTAAAGATTTGGTTGAAAACAGAAGAACTGAGTTTTTTATTGATGGTGCTGAGAACGAGGCTTCCTTTGTTAAAAAGGTTGAGGTTAAAGAAGGTTATTACTTAAAGTCCGAAATTAAGGATACCATTGCAGTTGAAGATGCTGTTAAAAACCTTGAGGTTAAAACCATTTCAACCGTTGTAAGCGATGTTAAGGTTGCTTTTTCAACCAAGAAAACCCTAACCTCCTCTAAAACCACAGGCTATTATAAGGTAACAACTGCGGGCAAGAACGGTCTTAACCGCAAAACCGAAAAAATAGAAACCGTTAACGGTGAGCAAGAGGTTCGCACCGTTATCTCCAACGAGGTTATAACCGCTCCCGTAACCCAAGAGGTTACTGTTGGCACTGCTCCCGTTAAGCTTTCCCCCGCCCAAAATGCAAGTGTTAGTGCTGCTGGCTTTATTTGCCCTCTTCCAAAAGGAAGATTTAAGGTTTCCTCTTATTATGGAGATGGCAGAAACCATAAGGGTGTTGACCTTTGCGCAAACAGGGGCGTTCCGATTTATGCCGCCGCTTCGGGAACTGTTTCCTATGCGGGCTGGAGAAATGACTATGGCTATAATGTTATTATAGACCACGGAAACGGTCTCCAAACAAGATATGCTCATGCATCGGCTCTTTATGTTTCAAAGGGCACAAAGGTTTCTCAGGGCGATGTTATCGCAGCCGTTGGAACAACAGGTAACTCTTCGGGTAACCACCTTCATTTCGAGGTTATAGTTAACGGAACGAGAGTTAACCCTGCTCCATATATCAACTTAAAATAAAATTTAAATCCCTGTCTTTCGACAGGGATTTTTCATTTGCAATCGCAGCAACTTTTAAAAAGCTTATCAATATCAAGGCTTTTTTCATTCTCATTCTTAATAAAGCCTATCCTTTTAAGAAACTCAGCAGAAACGGTATCTTCATAAAAAGCATTCATAACGCCTCTTTCGGCAGCTATATGAAGAGTGCTTCTAAGCACTCCGTCCGCCAAGAAGACATCATTTAAAGGCTCGATATATTTAATAAGCATTTTTTTATTATCAATATCGAAAAGGCAAAAGCCTAATATCTCATCCTTATCCGCCGCAACAAGACAGGAAGAATTTTCATTATAGGAAATATTATTTTCTAAGAACAAAGTTTTTGCTTTGTTCTTTTCTTCTTTTAAGGTTATCATTCTTTTTTCTCCGCATTTATATTTGTTAAATGGCGCATTTCTTTTTCGTTTAAAGGTCGCCATTTTCCTTGAGGAAGCATACCAAGCTTAACACCCGCAATTTCGGTTCTCTTAAGACGAATAACCTCAAGCTCAACCTCTTCGCACATTCTTCTGATTTGGCGATTTCTTCCCTCTTGGATAATAAATATCAAAACCGTTCTATCAGGCTTTCTCTCGGCAACAAAAACCTCGCAAGGCAAAGTTTTCTTGCCATCAAGAACAATACCCTCTTTAAGCTTAATTATCTTCTCATCCTCAGCATCGCCCTTAACGGTTACACGATAGGTCTTGTTAACATGAGCTGAAGGATGAGTTAAGCTATTTGCAAAACCGCCATCGTTGGTCATTATAAGCAGTCCCTCAGAGTTGCGGTCGAGCCTGCCGACAGGGAAAAGCTTAACGGGTGCATCCTTAACCAAATCGGTAACGCACTTTCTATCAAGCTCATCCTTGGTTGTTGTAACATAGCCTCTTGGCTTATGTAACATAATATACATCTTCTCTTTGGTTGCAACAACCGTTTTGCCCGAAACCTGAACCTTATCTCTTTTAGGGTCAACCTTAGCACCAAGAGTTGCAACTCTTCCGTTAACCCTAACCTTACCCTGCAAAATTAACTCCTCCGCCTTTCTTCTTGAAGCAATACCGCTCTCTGAAAGGTGCTTTTGAAGTCTTATCTTATTATCCTTCATTTATTTCTCCCATAAATTTAAAAATATATATCCCGCATTTTTTAAAACACTATTCAAAAAACTGCTTTTTTGGTTTGCCCTATTTATATTCCTATTAGAAACAATAGGTGCTTCTAATAAGGCATTACCATTCATTTTATAAACAACCTTGCCGATTTGCTCTCCCTTTTTAATAGGAGCATATAAAAACTTAGGCAAAAAAATTTCGGCTGTTATTTTTTCTTCCCCCGAAACCCCAACCCTTAAAGGCTCTATATAAGCCTCAAAAAATTCATTGGAATTTATAACGGGAATAGAAAAGCTTTTGCGGTTTGGAACCATTTCCAAAACCTTAGTTTGATTAAATCCATATTCGAGCAAGGCCTTATGGTCGGCCCAGTCATCAGGTGAAGAAAGGGTTACGGCTATAACATATTTACCATCTCTCTTAGCGGCCGAAACCAAGCATCTGCCCGATTTCTTGGTAAACCCTGTTTTAACTCCAACCGCTCCCTCAAAGGTTTTTAAAAGCCTGTTATGATTTGAAAGAGAACGCCTATATGGCGGATTGCCATATTCCAAAACAACCGATGGTGATGAAGCCGCCTCATAAAAATCCTTATTTTGCATAGCAACTCTGGCAAGTGTTGCTAAATCGGCAGCCGAGGTATAATGCTCATCTCCATCAAGTCCTGAAGGAGTTTCAAAATGGGTGTTTTTAAGCCCTAACTGAAGCGCTTTATCATTCATCATTTTAACAAAGCCATCAACAGTTTTGCCAAGGGTATAGGCCGTAACATTTGCGGCATCGTTGCCGGATGGTAGCATCATTCCGTAAAGCAAGCCCCTAAGGGTTACCCTATCTCCCGCCAAAAGCCCCATAGAAGAGCCTTCAACCTTAAGCATCTCGGCAGAAACGGTTATCTCTCTATCAAGCTCACCGTGTTCGCAAAGAAGAAGCGCTGTCATAATTTTGGTTGTGCTCGCCATAGGCAATCGCTCGTTGGCGTTTTGGCTGTAAATAACCTCACCTGTATCCCCATTTATGAGAATTGCCGCCTTTGCCGAGGTGGAAATAGCCTTGACTTTTAATGGAAAAACCAAAAAGGAAAACGCAATTATAAACGCTAATATCTTCTTCACTATCTCACCGCCTCAAATTAATTTTATTAATCGAGGCTGCAATCTATTACTCTATTTCCATTTCTTTTTTAGGAAAAAGTTCTTTAATCTTTTCTATAATCTCAGGAGCCATAGTAACAGCTTTTTCAAGGGTTGTTAACTCATTATAAATCGGAATCATTTTAACATTTCCGTTTGATATTGCCATAAAAGCTATCGGAGAAACGGTAACTCCGGCCCCTCCGCCGCCACCAAAAAGCTGAGCGCCTGTTTTTGAGGGGAAATCGCTGCCGCCTGTTGC
>CAJGDQ010000066.1 GCA_904502215.1 Clostridiaceae bacterium | reverse complement strand
TTTTTGCTGATACCGTTACTGCTTCCGCCCGGAAATCTCATAACTGTTGATTTAACTCCCGTTAGTTTTTCCACTCTATTTGAGATACTATTCAAATCAGCAAAATAAGCATCAATACTGCTATAAATACTACTATAAACATGGCTATCGGTATGAAGTCCAATGGTATGCCCATCAGCATGAATTTGTTTAACATAATCGAATTTTGAGGTGTTTATAACGAAAAAGGTGGCTTTAGCATTGTATTTTTTTAAAACCTTAAGTATCCCAAGGGTGTTTTCAGATGGGCCGTCATCAAAAGTAAGATAGCAAACCTTATCGCCCGTGTTTTTTTGAGCTTTCAGTGTTGCTATCTCACTTTTGAGCTTATTATTCTCATCGAGATATTTTTTATTTTCGGATTTTAGTTTATCATTTTCCTGCTTAGCGCTTTCAAGCTCGCCCTTGATTTGCTCGTTTTGTTCTTTTATTGTTTTGTTTTCCTTTTGCAAATCAGCAACGGTTGTTCCGTTTTCAGTGATGATTGCTTCGTTTCTTGCAACCTCAGCCTTAAAATCGGTAATTTCCTTATTCTTAAGAATTATAACCGCCGATAGCGCCGCTAAAGCTACAACCAATAAACATATAACCGAAATAACGGCAGCAATTTTCAATTTTCTTGGAATACCCACCTTTTTCACCTCCTTAGTAAAGTAATTATATCATATATATTTTTCAATGTCTATTACAAATAATTACAAATTTTGCTCTCTAACTTGGTTGACATACAGCTGCTATATATTGTATAATTAATTGGTTAGATATGGAGGAATTATAATGATTAATAAAAGCATTAAAAAACTTATATGTTATGGTCTTGAAAAAAAGCTTTTCGAAAGAGAAGACCAAATTTTTGTTACCAATAAAATTTTGGAGCTTTTAAAGCTTGATAGCTTTAAGTGCGAAGAAAATTTCGAGAATATAGACCTTGAGGAAACCTTAAAGGAAATTCTTGATTTTGCTGTTTCTAAAAATATCATAGGCGATAGCATAACCGAGCGTGATTTATTTGATACTGCGATTATGGCAACAATGCTCCCAAGGCCCAGCGAGGTTATAAAGGAGTTCAACCGCCTTTATGCCCTTTCTCCTAAGGAAGCAACCGATTATTACTATAATCTCAGCCAAAACAGTGATTATATAAGACGATATAGAATCAAGAAGGATGTTAAATGGATATCCCCAACCGAATATGGTGATATGGACATAACCATCAATCTTTCCAAGCCTGAAAAAGACCCCAAGGCAATAGCGGCAGCCAGAAACGCCGTTAAGGTAAACGATAGTGATAACTATCCAAAATGTATGCTATGCCGTGAATGCGAAGGATATGCAGGAAGACTTGATTTCCCTGCAAGACAAAATCATAGAATAATCCCCATAACAATTAACAACAGCAATTGGTGTTTCCAATATTCCCCTTATGTTTATTATAATGAGCACTGTATCGTTTTTAATTCCGAGCATTCTCCTATGGCAATTAACCACGATACCTTCCGCAAGCTCATCGATTTTGTTAAAGCTTTCCCCCATTATTTTGTTGGCTCTAACGCCGACCTTCCGATAGTTGGCGGTTCCATTTTAACCCACGACCATTTCCAAGGCGGAAATTATAATTTCGCCATGGCAAAGGCGGAGGTTGAAACCGAAATTTCATTTAACGGCTTTGATGATGTTAAAGCAGGTATTGTTAAATGGCCTATGTCGGTTATAAGACTAAGCTCTGAAAACAGCGACCATTTATTAGAGCTTGCTTGCAAAATATTAGATGCTTGGAAGGGTTATACTGATAAAGAAGCCTTTATCTTTGCCGAAACCGATGGCATTCCTCATAACACTATAACTCCGATAGCTCGCAAAAATGGTGAGAATTTTGAGCTTGATTTGGTTCTTCGCAATAACATAACCACCGATGAACATCCTTCGGGACTTTATCATTCCCACGCCGAACACCACCATATCAAGAGAGAAAACATCGGACTTATTGAGGTTATGGGTCTTGCGGTTCTTCCTGCCAGACTTAAGAATGAAATGGCATTGCTTGCAAAGGCTATTTTAAATGGTGAAGACCTTCGTTCAACCGAGGTTTTAGCTCAGCATGCCGATTGGGCAGAGGATATAATATCCCGCTATGATATAAACCAAGAGAATATAGATGATATTCTTAAAAAAGAAATCGGCATTGTTTTCTCCAAGGTTTTAGAGCAATGCGGTGTATTTGCAAGAAACCAAGAAGGCAAAAAGGCTTTCCTTAAATTTGCGGAGAGTGTTAAATAAATGTTTCTAAATGTTTTTACTCAGGTTGTTATTCTCTTTATATTGATTTTTCTCGGGGCAATCCTAACCAAAAAAGGTGTTTTCACCGAGAAAGGCATCTCTTCTATGACCGATATGGTGCTTTTATTGGTTACCCCTTGCGTTATAATCAAATCCTTTATCAGAGAGTTTGATTCAACAACCTTTAAAAAGCTTTTAATAAGCTTCCTAATAGCCATTCTATCCCATATCGGTTTTATAATTTTAAGCCGAGTTTTGTTAAGGGATAAGAATGAGCGAAGCCAAAAGGTTTTGCAATTTGGTGTTATTTTCTCCAACTGCGGATATATGTCTATCCCATTGCAACAAGCATTACTCGGCGATGACGGTATTTTTTACGGAGCCTCTTATATTGCGATTTTCCAAATCTTTATCTGGAGTTATGGACTTTTGCTAATGAGCGGCGATAAAAAGGTTTTATCCCCTAAGAAAATGCTTATAAACCCCGGTGTTATCGGTGTTTCTATCGGTCTAATTATCTTCCTGTTATCAATTCCCGTTCCAAAGGTAATTGCCGAGCCGATTTCCTATCTTGCTTCACTTAATACACCATTGCCGATGCTAATCATTGGTTATCATTTAATGAAGAGCAATATACTTGAGGGGCTTAGAAACATCAAATGCTTTTTCGCTATTGGTATAAAGCTTTTCCTCTTCCCGCTATTAGCACTTTTGGTTATGTATCTTTGCGGAGTTAGAGGCACTATGCTCATATCCTCGGTTATTTCCTGCAGCGCCCCAACTGCCGCTATAACCACTATGTTCTCAGATAAATATTCCTGCGATACAGCGCTTTCGGTTAATATGGTATCTATAAGCACCCTTTTATCCCTTATAAGTATGCCAATTTTAATCACCTTAGCTCAACATCTCGCATAATAACAACACCTCGGGTTAAAATATTCCCGAGGTGATTTTTATGCAATTAACACAAAAGGAAACTATGCTTTTAAAGGATATGAAGGACCAAGAGAAAATTTGTATGAAGAAATACACTAAGTATGCTTCAATTGCCCTTGACCCGCAGTTGAAAGAGTTGTTTACTTCCCTTTCCAATGTTGAACAACAGCATTATAACACCCTTTCTCAAATAGAAAGCGGAGCTGTGGCTTCAAGTAACAGCGGTTCTTCTCAAACCCTTAAAAATGATTTCTCGGAAAATTACGGAATGGGCGATACCCCCGATAAAGAGGCCGACTGTTATCTTTGCTCGGATTTATTAGCCGATGAGAAACATGTATCCTCTCTTTATAACACCTGCGTTTTCGAGTTTAAGGACACAAGCATCAGAGATACCCTTAACCATATCCAAAAGGAAGAACAAGAGCACGGAAAGCTCATCTATGATTATATGAGCAAAAATAATATGTATTAAGGCTTGGTTTCCAAGCCTTTTTTAATTGACTTATTGCCGTTATGGGTTTAAAATAAACATATAAATACTGAGAGGTTATTTTATGCCTATATCGAATAAAATCAAACATATATATGAACCCGATAATCTTCAATGCGGTCAGGCTGTTATTGCAATGCTTGCGCAAAAAGAAGTTGAAGAGGTTATCTCGGTTGTTGGAACAAAAAGAGAAACCACCTTAAATCAAATGTTTAATGCATTTGATTTTTATGGTATTTCATATAATAAAGAAAGAATTTCAGTCAATAAAAAGGAAGAGCTTCCCTCGGTTTGCCTTTTAAGTCTTGAAACCCCTCGTTGTTGGCATTGGTCGCTTTATTATAAAGGAAAATTTTATGACCCCGAGCATGGAGTTCTTGATGATTTTCCTAAAGCTAATAGAAAATATTTTTGGGAAATAAAGGAATAATAAATGATGGATGTTATCTCTCCCTTAGAAATAAACAAAAATCTTCAAAAAAATATAGAGATATTATATTTTGAAGAAATAGATTCAACAAATAATTATATTAAAAGAAATCCTGATTCGCCTGAATTTTTAACCGTTATCGCAAACAGTCAAACCTCGGGCAAGGGCCGAATGAACAGAAGCTTTCATTCTCCTCAAAACTCAGGAATTTATATGAGTATTCTTTTAAAACCAAAGTTAAAGGCCGAAAACAGCGTTCTTATAACAGCGGCGGCGGCGGTTGCGGTTAGCCTTGCCATTGAAAGCCTTTGCCCTCAAGATACAAAAATCAAATGGGTTAACGATATTTTTATAAACAATAAAAAGGTTTGCGGAATTTTAACCGAAGGCTCTCTAAATCCCGACGGCAGTTTTAACTATGCCGTTTTGGGAATAGGCATAAATGCCTATATGCCAAAAAATGATTTTCCCGATGAAATAAAAGATATTGCAGGTGCAGTTTTTAATAAAAAACAAGAAAACCTTAAAAATCGGTTAATAAGCCAAATAATAAATAATTTCTTGAAATATTATAATGATTTGGAAAAAAGAGATTTTTTAAGTGTTTATAGGCAAAAAAGCCTTGTTTTAGGAAAAGAGATAATCGCACCCAATGGCAAAGCCTTAGCAATAGATATTGATGATAACTGCCGTTTGCTAGTTGAATATAAAAATGGCGAAAAGGAATACTTATCCTCAGGAGAAATTAGTATAGGAGTTGATTTTTTTGAGTAGTTTAATTCAAAATGAAGCATTTTTTAAACTAAGCTATGGACTTTTTGTTGTTTCCTCAAAAAAAGATAATAAGGATAACGGTTGCATTCTGAATACGGTTATGCAAATAACCGATAATCCAAAAACTATTATGATAGCCGTTAACAAGCAAAACCTCACCTGCCAAATGATAGCCGAAAGCAAAATGTTCAATATAAGCGTTTTATCTCAAAAAGCGCCAATGAGCATTTTTAAAACCTTTGGCTTTAAAAGCGGAAAAGATGCCGATAAGTTTTTGGAAATCGGCTTTAAAAGTCGAAGCGCCAACGGAATATACTATCTTAACGAATTTTCAAACGCTTTAATTTGCGCAAAAGTAACCAATATTATTGATTGCGGAACCCATCTTGCTTTCTTGGCAGATGTTAGCGAGGCTTTGGCTTTGGATAATACTCCATCTATGACCTATCAATATTATTTTGATAACGTTAAGCCTAAACCCGATACAAAAAGCAAAAAAGGCTTTGTTTGCAAAATTTGCGGATATGTTTATGAAGGCGAAACCTTACCGCCCGATTTTATATGCCCTCTTTGCAAACACCCCGCCTCCGATTTCGAACCGATAGAATAAATGAAAGACCAAACCCTAGGGTTTGGTCTTTTCTATTTGGGTTATAAATTCATAAACGGCATTTCTTTGTTCTTGATTAAACTGCCTTAAAATCATAACTATATTCTTTTCTTTAAGAGATAAATCCATTTCAACTTTGTTGGGGTCAGGCATTTTTGTTTGCTCCGACCTTTTTCGTTTTGCAACAACCACCTTGATTTGTTTCTTTCCAAGTAATAAAATTTCGGGGTCAACCTTTAAAGCATCAGCAACCCTAAGCAAAAAATCACAGGTTATAATACCTTCCCTTTCGGCTTGAGCATAGGTGCTGCTTTTCATTCCTATAGCTTTTGCAAGCTCTTCTTGGGTATATCCGTTTCTTTTTCTATAATACTTAATTCTTTTATTTATCTCATTCATATTTATCCCCCGAAATTAAAAAAGTGCGCAACCGAAGTCACGCACCGAAAA
>CAJGDQ010000065.1 GCA_904502215.1 Clostridiaceae bacterium | reverse complement strand
CTGCGGGCGTGAAAGGATTTATATCATATCGAATTTACCAATAGGTGAATATATCGATTTTTCCATCAGGAAAAAATATCGAATTGCACAGCAATATATCGACAACAAAACAACTCCCGAAAAAGAATTTATTTTATCTTTTTCGGGAGTTGTTTTGTCGTATTCTACTTTCTTTATTGAAAACTGTCTTTAGGAAACCCTACCTTTTAGCGTTGCTTTTTTTGTTCTACCGGGGACAACCATTTCATATATTTAAAACGAGGTGTTGAATATGGAAGGAATAGAAAGTTTTGAGAGGGCTTTATATGGACTTTCCCCGAGAATAAGAAATATTCTTGAAAATTTGCCCAAAAGGGTTAAATATAGTGCCGAGGAGATAAGAATAAGAAAAAATCTTCCGCTTGCTTTAACTGTTTCGGGAGAAACTGTTTTTGTTATGGAAGATTCAAATCTTAGTTTTACATATTGCGAGGGACTATTTAAGCCAACTGCCTTGGATATAGAGGAAAGCTTTTATAATCTTTGTTCAAATTCGGTTTATGCACACGGAGAGGAGCTTGCTGAGGGCTTTGTTGTTATGAAAAACGGTTGCAGAGCAGGTGTTTGCGGTAGACTCACAAATGGAAATATGAGCGAAATCGCCTCTTTGAATATAAGAATCGCAAGGGAAATCACGGGTGCGGCAAATGATATTTTAAAAAGCTATCGGGGTGGCGGTCTTTTGATAGCGGGGCCACCTGCCAGCGGAAAAACCACCATTTTAAGAGATTTAATCCGCCAAATTTCAAGCGGCGTTTTAGGAAAGCCTAAAAGGGTTTGCGTTATTGATAGCCGAGGCGAGCTTTCGGGCTCCGAGACGCTTGATTTAGGCCCTGCAACCGATGTTTTAAAGGTTAGCGATAAGGCTAAGGGAATAGAAATTGCCCTTAGAACGATGTTTCCCGATATAATCGCATTTGATGAAATAGGAACAAAGGAAGAGCTAAAAAGGGTTTCAGAAAGCTTTTATTCGGGTGTTCAAATTATAACAACGGCTCATATCGGGCAAAGAAAAGAGCTTTTAACGAGGTCTATAACCGAGGGACTGATAACAAGCTCGGTTTGTTCTCAAATCGCATTGCTTCCAACTCTTCACGGCGGGGATATCGAGGTTTTAGATGCTGAAAAACTTAGGGAGTATGAGTTTTGTTTAAGATAATAGGACTTTTTATCCTTTTTATAAGCTCTTGCTTTTTAGGCTTCTTAAAATCATACAATTTAAAAATGCGAGCCGAAAAATTAAAGGCGCTCTGCCTTTCCTTTGAAATGCTAGCCTCGAGAATAAAGGCCGAAAAAACCGAGCTCGAGAGGGCGGTTGCGGTGTCTTTTCCGAAAGAAACGGTGTATATAAAGGAAAATAGAGCAATTATAAACCCTGATTTGCTTGAAAAAGAGGATATTGCCTTGATAGAGGAGTTTTTCGAGAGCTTTGGAAGAAGGGATATAAATTCCGAGTATAATAGGGTGCAGCTTTTTGCCTCTCTTTTGCAAAAGCAAAGAAAAGAGGCTGAGGAGAAAAAAGAAAAGCTTTCAAAGCTTTATAATTCCTTAGGTGTTCTTTTTGGGATATTTATTTGTATTTTCTTTTTGTAGGTGGAAAAATGGATGTTGATTTTATATTCAAAATTGCCGCTATAGGCATAATTGTAACGGTTTTAAATCAGGTGCTTATTCGCTCGGGAAGAGAGGAACAGGCAATGCTAACAACCTTGGCGGGACTTGTTGTGGTTCTCTTGATGGTTGTTAATGCAGTTGCCGAGCTTTTCACAACCGTTAAAAGCATTTTCGGATTATGAGGATAGAAATTTTTAAAATCTTGGCGCTCTTGCTTATAACTGCGGCGATTTGCATTGTGCTTAGCCGAAGCAATTTTGAATATGCTCTCTTGGCGTCTGTAATTGCAGGGGTTATAGTTGGGGTTATGGTTTTAAATAACCTTGCTGATTCTTTTATTCTTATAAGGGATAGCCTTGAGGAATATGGGGTTAATACCGAATATTTCAAGGTTTCGATAAAGGCGTTAGGGATAGGCTATATAACCAATTTTATAGCCGATACCTGTAGGGATAGCGGACAGACCTCATTGGCCTCAAAGGCTGAATTTGCCGGCAGGAGCGCAATATTTATTTTATCGGTTCCGCTAATAATTCAAGTTTTAAAAACGGCGGTAGGCTTTATAAAATGAAAAGAAAAATAATCTTTATAATAATATTTCTTTTTGCATTTTCTTTCTCGGTTTCAGCCGAAACCGAGGCAGAGGAGTTTTACAAAGAGCAGTATGATTTAAGTGGCGCTGATGAGATAAATGATAGCTTGCCTAAAGAAACAAAGGATTTTTTAGAGCAAAATGATATTTCACCAAACAAGCCCGATTGGGTTAATAACCTCTCAACCGAGAATGTTTTTTCGCATATATTAAATTTTTTCAAAACAGGGGCAAAAACGCCCTTCTTAGCCTCTTTTGGAATACTTGCGGTTGTTCTCATAAGCGCAGCAATAGAAAGCTCGGGAGAAGAAAGGAGTGGGGCGGCTGCTATGTATGCCTCGGCACTTTGTGCGGCGGCGGTTATTTCGGCACCCGCCTTTAACCTGGTTAAAACAAGTGTTTCGGCAATGCAGGGGTGCTCGATATTTATATCGGCATTCATTCCTGTTTTTGCGGTTATTGTGGCGTCATCAGGCTCGCCGATAACCTCTCTTTCAATGTCGGGATTGTTGCTAACGGCATCAAGCGCAGTAAGCTATATTTCGAACTTTGTTGTGGTTCCGCTTCTTGGCGGGTATATGAGTGTTTCCTTGGCTTCATCCGTTTCGCCTTTAATTTCAAAATCGGGGATTGCTGAGGGGATTAAAAAATTGTCCTTTTGGATAATGTCCCTTTTAACTACTGTTTTTTTAGGAATACTCAGCATCCAAACCGCAGTTAACGCCTCGGCCGATACATTATCGGTTAAAACGGCAAAGTTTATTATAGGCTCATCAGTTCCCGTTGCGGGAACTGTGCTCTCCGAGGCACTAACAACCGTTACAGCCTCTATGGGACTTTTAAAATCTTCTATTGGAATTTACGGAGTTGTTGCTTGTGCTGCAATATTCTTGCCGATTTTAGCCGAGCTTTTAATATGGAAAATTTGCCTTACCTTGCTCGCAATAACATCAGACTTGTTTTCTCTTTCAAAAATTTCTTCTCTTTTAAGGGCGGTTGATACAGTTATGTCGGTGCTGGGTGGAATAATTCTTTTAACCGCCGCAATGTTTATAATTTCCTTATCGGTGGTTGTGATGGCGGGGAAATCGGTATGAAGATTGTAACATCTCTTTTAACCTCTTTTTGCGCTTCGGCGGTATTTATAGGTGCGCTTTATATATTATGTCCCGAGGGTAAAATTTCCAAAAGCGTCAAGTATGTTTTATCCTTAGCTTTTTTGCTCTCTATTATTGCGGCGGCGGGTATAACCCTTAAAAATGCCGATATTGAGATGCCTGTTGCAAAGGTTAGCTTGGAAGAAGCGGATGAGCTTGATATAGCTTCGGCAAGGTTTGTTTATTCCTCGGCTTTAAAGGGAGCGGGACTAACTTTCGAAAAAATTGAGATAGAAACGGATAAATCATCCGATGGCGGCATATATATTAGCAAGGTTTATATAAAATCATCGGAACAAAGGGATAAAATCATCTCTGCCTTAGGGCAAGTGGCGGGCAAGATAAAGGTTGAAATAGAAAATGATTAAAATAAAACTTGAAAATTTCAAAAAACTGCTTTCTCCAAAAGTGTTGGTTATAGCCGGCCTTTGCGGAATATTGCTGATTTTCTTATCGGGGCTTTCTTCCGATAAGGAAGCAAAAGAGGAAAAACCGAATGAATTTTCAGCCGAGGAGTATCGCCTTTCGCTTGAGGATGGAATAGAAAAAATTGTTAAGGACATAACTGGGAGCGGAAAGGTTGAGGTTGTTGTAACCCTTGAAAGCTCTATAAGATATAGTTATGCCGAAAGTGTTGAGGAAACCAAGGCAGAAAAGAATGATAAGGAAAGTCAAAGCTTAGATAACGAACTCAAAGAGGGCTATATAACCGTTAAAACTGCCGATGGCGGTGAGGAGGCCTTGCTCGTAACCGCAAGAATGCCCGAAATCAGAGGTATCGCCATAGTTTGCGAGGGGGGCGACAATGAGATTATCAATCAAAAAATTCAAAATGCCGTTATGGCGGCACTAAATATAACATCTAAAAGAGTATATATTTGCGGGAGGAAATAGATATGAAAAAGGGTAAGGTTTTTGGGAAAGGACAAATCGCAGTAGCGGTTATGGTTTTAGCGCTTGGAGCTGCAGTTTGGCTTAATGCAAAATATTTGCCGAGCGAGGCCAAATATCTCGGCGAGGCCTCATATGTAAACAATGGTTCTGAGGAAGAGGCGGTTGAAACCTCTGCAAAGCCTCAGGAGGATTATTTCACCAAGGCTAAAAAAGAAAGGGAAGCCGCTCGCAAGGAAGCGGTTGAAACCATTGAAGAAACCTTGAAAAGCGATAAGCTATCCGAAGAGGATAAAAAAAGCGCCCTTTCCAAGATAGAGGAAATCGGCGATAGAATTGAAAAGGAAAGTAATATTGAAAGCCTGCTTAAAGCCAAGGGTTTTGAAAAAAGCCTTGCGGTTATTGGTGATGATGGAATAAATGTTGTTGTGGGCTCTGAAGGGTTAACCTCGGCTCAAACCTTGCAAATTCAGGATATAGTTACCGAGCAAACAAGTATCACTCTTAACAAGATTAAAATAATTCCCATAACTTAATTTAAAAAAAAGTTGTGTTATTTGAAAAATGTGGTATAATAGACTTAAAGAAATTCAAGGCGGAGGATTATTATGAATAATAAAGCAACTGAACTTTCTATAAATACTGAAGTTTTGGAAAAAATGGCTGAAATTGCTGCTATGGAGATTTCGGGCGTTGCAGGTCTTGCAAAGCGAGCCATTGATATTAAGGGTGCAGTTAAGTCTAAAAACAAAAACCCATTTAAAGGCGTTAAGGTTGAAAGTGAAAACGGCGCATTAAAGATAACTGTTTTCATAACCGTTAAAGAGGATGCCATTGTTAAGGATGTTGCCGAAAAGGTTCAAGCGAATGTTAAGGAAAAAATCCAAAATATGACCGGAACAGCTGTTACTCAGGTTAACGTTAGCGTTGCCGATGTTGAGTTTGAAAAAGAAGAAACTGAAGAATAATAAGAAACCGCAGTGAAAAATCACTGCGGTTTCTTTTATGCCATAAATTTTTTGATTTGCGGAAGCTTGAAAATAACAGCGGCTCCTATGGTTGTTAAAATGATTTCAGGAAGCATATATGCTCCGTTATAAACCAAGGAATAAAGCCAAACGTTATCCCATTCGCACCATATATCAAAGATAAATACTCCTGTTATATAATGGCAAACAAATCTTAAAAATACCGCAAGGGCGGTGCCTATAACAATTCCGATATAACCCTTTTTATAGAAAAGTCCGGCAAAACCTAAAACGGTGTATGCTAAGATATAGTCAATTAAAAAGGTGGCAATAAGGGTTAATGGGGTAAGTCCCCAAGAAAGCACTTCGCCAAAGGATAGCAGCATTTGAAAAACCGAGTAGGTAAAAGCTATTCCCATTCCCCATTTAAAACCGAACATACCAACTAACATAATAATAGGCAGCATGCTAAAAAGGGTAACACCCCCGCCAAGCGGTGGCTCGTAAATCTTAATCATGCTAAGCACAGTGCTAAGTGCTATAAAAATCGCACCGAGGGTTAGCCTGAAAACAGGCTTTTTTAAGTTTTCTTTCATTTTTTCTTCTCCTTTTAGTTTTTTTGCAATGTTTAACCAAAGGAATTTCTATTCTCCGGATAATAGAAATGCCGCAGGCAATAACCTGCGGCAATACTTCATTTCGTATTTCCCTACGGCAGCATTATCTGCATCAGGTTAAAGGTCGAAGTCATAG
>CAJGDQ010000064.1 GCA_904502215.1 Clostridiaceae bacterium | reverse complement strand
TAATGCAAAACGGTTGAAGCGGGGTGCAAAGAAATATTTTCAAAAGGAACTATTCTTGCATTTCCCCAGCCCTTTTCATCATTCCAGTCCATCATAAACATATGGTCGGTGAAAATTTTACCAAAGCCTAAGGTAGAACTATCGGGCTTTTCCTTTAATGTTGCCGCTTTAGTGATTTTGATATCCATAATTAGTTCTCCTTTCCAAGAGTTAAAGCTTTAAGATTGAACTCAAGCTTATCGGCGTGTCTTGCTGAGATAACCTTAGCAAGAGCACCATTAATACCATCTTCATTATATTCATTCATAGCTGCCAAAATCTTACCAACTATAATCATATTAGCAAGGCTAGGCATACCGTTATCATTAGCAAGCTTAGTTGCAGGTATATAATGAACGGTAACATCATCTCTTTTAACCTTGCGTTCAATAAGGGTTGAATCAACAAAGATTGTTCCCCCCGAAACTACTGCATCCTCATACTTATCAAGAGAGGGTAAATTCATAGCAATTAAAACATCAGGTGCGGATACAATGGGTGAACCAACAGGAGTATCACTAATGATTACCGAACAGCTTGCTGTTCCTCCACGCATCTCAGGGCCATAAGACGGAAGCCAGCTAACCTGCTTATCCTCAATAAGTCCCTTATAGGCTAAAAATTTTCCTGAGAAGAGTATTCCCTGTCCGCCAAAGCCTGCGAATAAATACTGAGTTGTAGCCATTATTTTGCCTCGCTTTCTGCCGAACGGTCTTTATAAACACCCAAAGGATAGTAAGGAATCATTTTCTCATCTATCCATTCGAGAGCCTTTTGAGGAGTAAGTCCCCAGTTGGTAGGACAGCTAGAAACAACCTCAACCAACGAGAAGCCCTTACCCTCAACCTGATTTTGAAAAGCCTTTTTAATAGCCTTCTTGGCATTTTTAACATTCTTAACATTGTTAACTGCAACACGTTCAAGATATTCAGCACCATCAAGAGTTGAAAGCATTTCGCAAACCTTAATGGGATATCCGCAATGGTTTACATCTCTACCATAGGGAGAAGTTTGTGTAACCTGACCGGGAAGAGAAGTAGGAGCCATTTGGCCTCCTGTCATACCATAAATTGCATTGTTGATGAAAATAATAGTTATATTTTCGTTTCTGGCAGCGGCGTGAACAGTTTCAGCCATACCAATAGATGCTAAGTCGCCGTCTCCCTGATATGTAAATACAATGTTTTCGGGCAAAGCTCTTTTAACACCTGTTGCAACTGCGGGAGCACGACCGTGAGCCGCTTCAATCATATCGCAGTTGAAATAGTTATAAGCCATAACCGAGCAACCAACAGGAGCAATACCGATGGCTTTACCCTCAATTCCTAATTCATCCATAACCTCAGCAACAAGGCGATGAACAATACCATGTGTGCATCCGGGGCAGTAATGCATAGAAACATCTGCCAAAGCATGCGGTTTATCAAATACTACCATTATTTTGCACCTCCGTTTGCATCTTCAATAGCCTTTAACACCTGCTCAGGTGAAGGAATCATTCCGCCAACACGGTTACAAAGTGTTACTGGCACCTTACACTCGGTTGCAAGACGGATATCCTCAATCATTTGACCCATAGAAAGCTCTACGGAAATCACCTGCTGAACCTGCTTAGCCGCCTTTTTAAAGGGAGCAACGGGGAAAGGCCAAAGGGTTATCGGACGAATAAGACCAACCTTAATGCCCTTTTCTCTTGCTGCATTTATTGCATTTTTAGCAACTCTTGCTGCGATACCGAAGGCTGCAACGCAAATTTCGGCATCATCCATCATATATTCCTCATATAAAGCTTCGTTTTCTTCGATGTATTTATATCTCTCATAACGCTTGAAGTTTTCTGTCTCAAGCTGTTCGGGAGATAAGAAAAGTGAGTTAACAATGTTATGCTCTCTTTCCATATTAGTGCCTGTTGTTGCCCAAGGTTTTTCGGGCATTTCCTTGATATCATAATCAAGAGAAACAGGCTCCATCATCTGACCCATAGTTCCATCGGCCAAAATCATAGAGGTCATACGGTATTTATCAGCAAGTTCAAATCCTTTAACAGTAAGGTCTGCCATTTCCTGAACCGAAGCGGGAGCTAAAACTATCATATGGAAATCGCCGTGAGCCGCACCCTTGGTTGCTTGGAAATAGTCAGACTGTGAGGGTTGAATACCGCCAAGACCGGGACCTCCACGCTGAACATTAACAATAAGAGCAGGCAAATCAGCACCCGCAAGATATGAAATTCCCTCGCCCTTTAAGGATATACCTGGGCTTGAAGAAGAAGTCATAACTCTATGTCCTGTAGAAGAAACGCCGTAAACCATATTTATAGCGGCAATTTCACTCTCAGCCTGCAAGAAGCAACCGCCAATTTTGGGCATTCTTTTTGCCATATAAGCGGCAATCTCAGTTTGAGGTGTTATCGGATAACCGAAATAATGGCGGCAGCCTGCTATAATAGCAGCCTCAGCAATAGCCTCATTACCTTTCATTAAAACCTTATCAGCCATTTATAACACTCACCTTTCTACCTTAATAATACAGTCAGGACACATTGTTGCGCAGAAAGCACATCCAATACAGTCAGCCTCGTTAACTGCTTCAACAGGATGATGTCCCTTTAAATTGATTTTGTCAGTAGCTAAAGCTAAAACATTTTTCGGGCAAACATCAACGCAAAGTCCGCAGCCCTTGCATTTATCTGTTTTAAAAGTAAGTTTTGCCATTTATAGCACTCCTTTTATGTAAAATCATTTATTTTAGATTGAAGAGTTAGGGGTAAAAGGTTATCAATTTCACCCTTAAGCTCCTCATACAAACCTTCTTTAACTGTTGTAAAAAGAATAGGAAGTCCCGTAATCTCAGATATTTCCTTAGCATAAGCTAAGGAGCTTTTAACATCTTCCTTGGTGGTTTCAGGGCCAATGTTGGAATTGTTTATAATTGCCGTAAACGGAATTTTAGAGGCCGTTTCAATTTCTTTCATAACCTGGGCAGTTGAAGCCGCATCGGGAGTTAAAGGTCTGAAGCAGTTGATAACAAGCACCATCTCGTAATCATTTTCCGCCTTTATAGCATCCGAAAGCCTGCCAAGTGCTAATGCGCCCCTATCATCTCCGCCAACATCAATAACCGCATTTAAAGACTTATCATCGGTTATTGAATACATTTGCTGAGGAAGGGCAGGAATATCAACATTACTGCCGGCATATTCCGAAACTATCAGCTCTATTCCCTTTTCGCTTAACTCCTTTGCGCTATCCTTAGTTCTGAAATAAGGATTAACTATATCAAGGTCGGCAATTGCAACCCTTTCCCTCTCCTTTTTAAGAAGATAGGCAAGGTTTATTGCAACATTGGTTTTTCCGCTGCCATAATGGCCGCAAAGAAGGGTTATTCTTTTAAACTCCATAATAATTATAACTTATTGCGCTGAATTTTTCCACTTGTAGTTTTAGGTAAGCTATCCCTGAAAACAACAATTCTCGGATATTTATAAGGCGCAGTTCTTTCCTTAACATAGGTTTGGATTTGCTTTTTAAGTTCTTCGCTCGGCTCAGTTCCGTTAACTAAAACTATGCTTGCCTTAACAACCTGACCTCTAACCTCATCGGGAGCGGCAGAAACACCGCATTCAAGAACATAAGGCAATTCCATAATAACGCTTTCAATCTCAAAGGGTCCAATTCTATAACCCGAAGATTTAATAACATCATCAACTCGGCCAACATACCAGAAGAAGCCGTCCTCATCACGCCAAGCGGTATCGCCTGTGTGATAGAAACCGTCCTTCCAGGTTTCAGCCGTTTTTTCTTCATCACCGAAATAACAGGTTGCAAGACCGCAAGGAAGTCCATCTCTGATATCAATAACAATCTCACCTGTTTCACCAACAGCAACATCGTTACCATCAGGGTCTACAATATGAACATCATAAATCGGAGCAGGCTTACCCATAGAGCCAATCTTATGAGGCTCACCTATCATATTGCCGATAATCATAGTGCTCTCGGTCTGACCAAAGCCTTCAAGAATTTGAAGACCCGTAATCTTTTCAAATTGGCGGTAAACCTCGGGGTTAAGCGCCTCACCCGCCGTTGTCATATGCTTAACGGAAGATAAATCATACTGTGAAATATCCTGTTTAACAAGCATTCGAAGCATTGTTGGCGGTGCACAAAATGTGGTTATATTATGTTTTGCAAACATCGGCAAAATTTCAGCAGCATCAAAGCGGTCGAAATCATAAACGAATATTGCAGCCTCAGCCAACCATTGACCATAAAGCTTGCCCCACATAGCCTTTGCCCAACCGGTATCCGATATAGTAAAGTGAAGACCATCGGGGTCGGCATTATGCCAATATTTAGCTGTATGGAAATGTCCTAACGGATATTTAAAGTTATGAGCGGCAATTTTAGGATAACCCGATGTTCCCGAGGTGAAATACATAAGCATTAAATCCTCGCCGCAGGCGGTATCCTCAGAGCGTTTGAAATGGGTGCTGTAAAGCGGATATTCCTCATCAAAGCTTCTCCAACCATCTCTTGTTCCGTTAACAATAAATTTATGAACAAGCTGAGGATTATTCTTAGCCGCTAAATCAACCTGATTTGCAGTATCACCATCGGCGGTGCATATAATAGCCGAAACCCCTGCCGAACGGAAACGATAATCAAAATCATGCTCCTGTAACTGATTTGTTGCGGGAATAGCGATAGCACCAAGCTTATTTAAGGCTATCATACTAAACCAGAACTGATAATGCCTTTTAAGAACAAGCATTACCCTATCGCCCTTTTTAATGCCCAACGATTTAAAATAGTTAGCGCACTGGTTAGAATATTTCTTTATATCCTTAAAGCTAAAACGGCGTTCCTCACCCTCACGAGAAATATGAAGCATTGCCAATTTTTCAGGCTCACGCTTTGCGAGAGCATCAACAAGGTCGAAACCAAAGTTAAATTTCTCGGTATTCTTGAAAGAAATCGAGGTTGGTGTTCCGTTTTCATTCTCGGTGATATCAATATATTTTTTGTAAATACGCTCTTTATCTTCCTTCTTAAGAAGAACAGGAGCTTTTTTCTCTATCTTTTGATAGTTACTGGAAAGCTCCGGAATAGGCTCGCCTGTTGGGTTAAGAACTATAGCATAGAACTTGCAGTTCTCCCCCTCAACTGCTATCATTCCGTGAGGCGTTGAAGAGTCGTAATAAATACTGTCCCCAGGGCCTAAAACAACCTGATGAGAACCTACTTGAACCTTCAAATGACCAGAAACTACAATATCAAGCTCCTGACCTGCGTGGGTAGTAAGCTCAATATCCCTATTTTGTGCCGCCTCATCATAATCGCTTTCAACATAGAGAGGCTCTGCAATACGGTTTTTAAAAGCATAAGCCAAGTTATAATAAATCATACCGTGGGCTTTTTCGATTTTTTGACCCTCGCCCGCTCTGGTTACGGTATAAGATTTAAGTTTAGGGCTATAACCCTCGATAATATCAGTAACATCGACATTGAAAACTTGAGCGCAACGATATATGAAAGCGAAGTTTAAATCGCTTTCTCCGTTTTCGCAGGCTATGTATTCGCTCTCACTAACTGCGGTCTTAACAGCCATTTCGGCGGTGGTTAAGCCCTCAATTTCTCTAAGTTCACGAATACGGCGCGCCATCTCTTTAATTTTAAAATCAAGTCCTGTTGTTTGTTGCATAACATCCTCCGTTTCAGAACGAAAAAACGCTCGTCCCAAAGTTATGACTTTGAGACGAGCACTGAATTTTTTCAATACCCGCGGTACCACTCAAATTGCAGTTTCGAAAACTGCCCCTCAGGGTCTAATAACCCTTATGCCTTTACGCAGCAATCACGGAGAGGTTCTACTAAGTTTTACCCTTTCTTCCTCTCGGCTCAGAAGCTACAACGAAGGAACTTCATTGACGGCTCGCACCATCCGCCGCCTCTCTAAAAATGCCATTTCCATCGCACTCTTCATCAAAGCCTTTAAAATTATAGTTATTTTATCACAACATTCGGTATTTGTCAATATTT
>CAJGDQ010000063.1 GCA_904502215.1 Clostridiaceae bacterium | reverse complement strand
GTAATTAAGATTGATGACCCCGGTCCTGCATTTTTCACTCAGAAGCGCTTTGGTAAAAACAAAGAATTTTTTAATATACATAAATTTCGCTCTATGAAAATGTCAACTCCGAGGGATATCCCAACCCATATGTTAGTTGAGCCTGAAATTTATCTAACGAGGGTTGGTAAATTTATCAGGAAATTTAGTCTTGATGAACTGCCTCAGCTTTTTGATATTCTTATTGGCAATATGAGTGTTGTTGGTCCTCGCCCTGCACTATGGAATCAAGAAGACCTTGTTGCTGAGAGGGATAAATATCATGCCAACGATGTTCTACCAGGGCTTACAGGTTTGGCTCAGGTTTCAGGCAGAGACGAACTTGAGATTGAAGAAAAAGCCGCTATGGATGGCGAATATGTTAGAACAATATCCTTTTCAACCGACCTTAAATGTATTTTCAAAACATTCACTTCTGTAATTAAGCATGAAGGTGTTGTTGAAGGCGGAACAGGGGAGATTAACCGCAAAAAAGCAAAGGTTGGAAAGGATTGAGAGAATGTATAAGTTTTTTAAGAGAACTTTTGATATCGTGTTAGCCCTTCTTATTCTTTTGCTTTTGTGGCCAATTTTCCTACTGGTTGCTTTAGCTGTAAAAATCGACTCTGAAGGACCTGTAATCTTTAAGCAACAGCGTTTAGGACTAAATGGTAGGGTCTTTAATCTTTATAAATTTCGTTCAATGTGTGTTGGTGCCGAAAAGGGCGGTGTTTATTCCGATAATAAGGATACAAGGATTACCAAGGTGGGAAACATACTTCGTAAAACAAGTCTTGATGAATTGCCGCAGGCTGTTAATGTTTTAAAAGGCGATATGAGTTTTATAGGACCGAGACCACCGCTTACATATCATCCCTGGCCTATTAAGGAATATAGTGATGAACAACTTAGGATGTTTGAAGTGCGTCCAGGAATTACCGGTTGGGCTCAGGTTAACGGCCGAAAAGCTGTTGAATGGAACCACAGAATTGAACTTAATGTTTGGTATGTGGATAATATGTCACTAATTTTAGATTTGAAAATATTTTTCTTAACTTTCTTTAAGGTGCTTAAAAATTCCGATAATGAAAATATTGGAAAAACGGTTGTTTCTCAGGAGGAGAAAGAAACAATTACTCAGTAAGGATGAAAATTTATGGCATTAAAATTAATGTATATAACCAACAATTCACAGGTTGCCAAAATCGCTGAAAATTCGGGAATAGACCGTGTTTTTGTTGATTTGGAATATATCGGTAAAGATTTGCGACAAGGCGGCATGGATACCGTGCAAAATCATCATACAGCTAACGATATTAAAAATATAAAGAGTGTTTTATCTAAGGCTGAGATTGTAGCACGTATTAATCCAATTCACGATAAAACTGATTCTTTTATTTCAACCGAAGAAGAAGTTGATTTAGTTATTAATAACGGCGCCGATATTGTTATGTTGCCTTACTTCAAAACGGCTGATGAGGTTAAACGATTTATCACTGCCGTTTCCGGTCGTGCTAAAACCATGCTTTTGTTCGAATCTAAAGAAGCGGTTGAAAATATCGATGAAATCTTAAATGTTGAAGGAATTGATGAGGTTTATATTGGACTTAATGATTTGAGCTTATCCTATGGCTTAAAATTTTTGTTTGTTCCGTTAATTAACGGAACTGTTGAAAAGCTTATTGAAAAATTTAAAGAGAAAAATTTACCTTATGGTTTTGGCGGTATTGCTTCGCTTGGTAAAGGTGATTTACCTAGTGATAATATTATTCCTGAACATCTTCGTTTAGGCTCAACAAGCGTTATTCTTTCTCGTTCTTTTTGCAATGCCGAGAAATGTAAAAACTTAGATGAAATTGCCCGTGTTTTTAAGATTGGTGTTAAGCAAATTAGAAACTATGAAAACTTATGTCTTTCTAAGGCGGAAGAATTTTTTAAAGAAAACCGTGAAATAGTTGTTGAAATTATAAATCAAATTTGCGAAGAGTGATTTTATGAATTTATTGGTAACAGGCGCCATCGGTTCTTCTAAGGATATCTTATTAGAACTAGAGAAGATGGGCAATAATGTTATATTTCTTCAAAATGAAAAGGATGAGCTTCCTACGGCACCCGAGCAAATAGAAGGAATCATTTGCAATGGACTTTTTCTTCACCACCCGATTGAAAAGTTTATAAACTTAAAATATATTCAGTTAACAAGCGCAGGGTTTGACCGTGTTCCAATGGAATATGTTGAAGAAAAGGGAATTGCAATATATAATGCACGTGGTGTTTATAGTGTTCCAATGGCTGAATATGCTGTTTGCGGTGTATTAAGCCTTTATAAGCAAATGCAATTTTTTAATAAAAATCAAAACGAGCACAATTGGGAAAAGCATCGCAAATTACCTGAACTTTTCGGAAAAACGGTTTTAATTGTTGGATGCGGTAGTGTTGGAAACGAATGCGCTATGCGTTTTAAAGCCTTTGGAACTAAGATTATAGGCTGCGATATAAATACTTGCTACAATCCAAATTTCAATAAAATTTATCATATAGATGAACTGTATTCAGTATTACCGATGGCTGATATTGTGGTTCTAACATTACCTTTATCCGATAAAACCCGTCATCTTATAGATGAAAAAGCCTTTTCAAAATTCAAAGATGCTTCGGTGCTTGTTAATATTTCTAGAGGTGCAGTTGTTGAAACCAATGCTTTAATAAATGCACTTGAAAATAAGCTGTTTGGCGCTGTGCTGGATGTTTTCGAAGAAGAACCGTTGAACAGTAGCTCTCCGCTTTGGGATATGCAAAATGTTATTATCACCCCGCATAACAGCTTTATTGGTGATGGTAATAAACTTAGATTATACGAATTAATTCTTAATAACCTTTGGAGGTATTCTAAGTGAAAATTCTTTATACCGCAACGGTATTAAGTCATATTTGCCAGTTTCATTTACCACATATAAAGGTATTAAAAGATAAGGGAAATGAAATACATATTGCTGCTAGAGATAATCTTTCGGAGAAGAATGGGTTAACGCTTAAATACGCTGATAAATTTCATCCTGTTGATTTTCGCCGTTCTCCTTTTGATTTTAAGAACTTAAAGGCTTATAAGCAGCTTTCGGCACTTTTGAAAAAAGAAAAATTTGATTTTATCATTTGCAACACTCCTGTTGGAGGTATTTTAACAAGGCTTGCTGCAAGAAAAAGCAGGAAACAGGGAACAAAGGTTATTTATATTGCTCATGGTTTTCATTTCTATAAGGGAGCTCCAAAGAAAAACTGGTTGATATATTATCCTATCGAAAAGGTTATGGCTAAGCTTTGCGATACCGTTGTTACTATTACAAAGGAAGATTTTGTTTTAGCAAAATCCAAATTTAAAACTCAAGTAGAATATATTCACGGTGTTGGAGTTAATGCACAAAAATATACAGCCTTAACCAAAGAGGATATTGAAGCTTTTAAAAAACAAAACGATTTTCAAGATAAGTTCGTCTTACTTTGCACTGGTGAACTTAATAATAATAAAAATCAAAAAACCGTTATTGAAACAGTTTCTATGTTAAAACAGGAAATACCTGAGTTGCTTTTGCTTATTGCCGGAAATGGTCCATGTGAGGCAGGTTTAAAACAGCAAATTGTTTCTTTAGGTCTTGAAGATAGGGTTAAACTTTTAGGTTATAGAACTGATTTGGAGTATTTTACTAATTCTTGTGATTTGGTTCTTTCTGCTAGTTTTCGTGAGGGATTACCTCTTAACATAATGGAGGCTATGGTTTCGGGTAAGCCTGTTATCGCTTCGGATAATAGGGGTCATAGGGAACTGGTTTTTGAAAATAAGACAGGTTTTATGGTAAAAGCTGATGATAGTTATGCTTTTTCACAAAAAATCAAGTTGTTGTATAAGGATAAAAAATTAAGAGATGATTTTTCTGAAAACGCAAAAGAAGCTGTTAAACCTTTTATTGCCGAAAATGTTAACAAAGAATTTATGAGGATTTTGGTTAATGAGTAAATTGATAAGTGTTATAATGGGAATTTATAATTGTGGCAATACTCTTGCTGAAGCGCTTGATTCGATAATCGCTCAAACTTATGAAAATTGGGAAATTATTATGTGCGATGATGGTTCTTCTGATAACACTCTTGAAGTTGCCCAAAATTATGTGAATGGATTTCCCGATAAAATCCGTTTGCTGAAAAATGATAAGAATATGGGTCTTAACTTCACCCTCAATAAATGTTTAAAAGAGGCAAAAGGTTTTTATATTGCCCGTATGGACGGGGATGATATTTCCTATCCCGAGCGCTTTAGCGAGGAGTTAAAGCTATTTGAAGTAAATCCCGAAATTTCTATTGTTAGCTCTCCAATGGAGCTTTTTGATGAAGAAGGAGTTTGGGGAAGAACAAGCGTTAAAGTTTCTCCTCAAAAACGAGATTTTGTTAAATCAACTCAGTTTTGCCATGCTGCTTGTATGGTTAAAAAGGAAGCTTATGATGCTGTTGGCGGTTATTCAGTTGATAAAAAGCTGCTTAGAGTTGAAGATTATCACCTTTGGATTAAAATGTATCAAAAAGGCTATATCGGTATGAATATTGAAAAGCCTTTATATAAAATGCGTGATGACCGCAATGCTCAAGCTAGAAGAAAGTTTAGATACCGTCTTAATGAAGCTTATGTAAAACATTATGCAATCAAACATTTTGGTTTGCCGATTCAAAACTATATTTATTGTTTAAAACCTATTATTTTAGGTTTAACACCTAGCTTTATTTATAAAATTTTACACCGTAGAAAAAATTCAGGAGAAAATTAGTATGCCTATTTATTGGTCGATGATGGCCGCAACTGCACTGTTTGCTTTTTTAAGTCTTAGTGATAATAAGTTAAGATATAAACAAAATGTTGCAAATAAAACTAGATTTTCGTATGCTTTTTTAACTTTCGCTTATATTGCATTCTTTTGTTCGCTTAGGGATTATGTTAAAGATACCGCAACTTATATAGATTCTTTTTATGCAACACCTGATAATTGGTCTCAAATACCACAATATATTGCAGAACAAAATACAGGTAAATTTTTTTATGTAATACAAGCGCTTTTTAAAAACTTAATTTCGGACAACCATTATTTTTGGCTGACATTTTTATGTGTTATAAGCCTTGGTTGTCTTTTAAGGGTTTATTATAAACGCTCGGAAAATTTTCCTTTCACTGCTTTTTTGTTTGTTGCTTCAGCAACATTTACCTGGCTAATTAACGGAACAAGGCAATTTTTGGTTGTATGCATTCTCTTCGCTTTTTCTGATTGGCTTTTAGAAGGCAAAAAGGTGAAATATGCTATCTTAGCATATGCTCTTTCATTTATTCATAATGCTGCAATTTTTATGATTCCGGTTTGCTTATTTATAAGCGTTAAAAAGCTTTGGGATAAAAGACTGTTTCTGTTTGTTGTTTTGACTATTATTGGAACTATTTTCTCGGAAAATGTTTTCGATGTTCTTAATGATGCTCTTGATAAGGATTATTCGGCGGGATTAGCCGCTGATACAGGTTCTAATGTTTTGAGACTTTTGGTGGCTTTGGTTCCGGTTATCATTATTGCAGTTGAAAGAAAAATTGTTGAAGATGAGGCGGATGATGCTATAATCCTAGCTGCAAATATGAGTGTTGTTAATGCTTGTTTTTATCTTGCTTCAACATTTACCAGTGGTATATTAGTTGGTCGTATGCCTATTTTCTTTAGTGTGTATAATCTCTATTTATTGCCTTGGTTAATTAAGCATTGCTTTAAGTGGGATAAATATAAAATTGTAACGATGCTTTGCATTGGATTTTATACTTTCTATTTTTATTATCAAATGGAGGTCGCTTGGAAGGGCCTTGAATATGTCAGCGAAATATTAAATATTCATTATTATTGATTTGGAGTTTAAGAATGAAAAAAATTTCCATTATCGTTCCCGTTTATAACGTTGAACTTTATCTTGAAAAATGCGTCAATTCAATAATTAATCAGACCTATAAAAACCTTGAGATTATCTTGGTTGATGATGGCTCGCCCGATAATTGC
>CAJGDQ010000062.1 GCA_904502215.1 Clostridiaceae bacterium | reverse complement strand
TATGATACCATTTTTTGCGTTGGCGAATTTCAGTTTGATGAAATAAGGGCGCAGGAAAGGGTTTATAATTTGCCCGAGAAGACCTTGGTTGCAGCAGGCTACGGTCAGTTAGAGCAGTTATATGAAAAATATAAATCTATGCCCGCCATTAAGCGTGATAAACCTAAGGTTTTGGTTGCACCCTCTTGGCAGCCTGATAATATTTTGGATAGCTGTTTAGATTCCTTGCTTGATAATTTGCTCGGCAAAGGTTATGAGGTTGTGGTTCGTCCCCATCCCGAATATGTTAAAAGATATAAGCCCTTGATGGATAGAATAGTTGCTAAATATAAGTCAAGAGAAGAGGATGGCTTAACCTTTGAACTTGATTTCACAAGCAACGATTCCCTCTTTGATAGCGATGTTATTATAACCGATTGGTCGGGAACTGCTTATGAGTTTTCGTTTGTAACTTTGAAGCCCTCAGTATTTATAGATACAAAGCCGAAGATTAATAATCCCGATTATGTTAAATTAGATATCGAGCCATTGGAGTTTTCTTTAAGAGACCAGGTTGGAATCAGGGTTTCTCCCGATGATTTAAGTTCGGTATCCGAGCAAATAGATAACCTTTTGAAGAATGGCGAGGAGTTTTCCAAGAAAATCCTTTCTATTAGAGAAAAATATATTGCAAACTTTGGTAACAGCGGAAAAATCGGCGCTCGATATATATTAAAGCAAATTAAAGAGCGCCAAGAAAAGGAGAAGAAAAAATGAAAAAGAGTTTGAAGTATTTGTATTTTGTGTTATGTATGATGCTTATGTTCACCATTCCCGTTAGCGCATACATCGACCCATCGGTAATGACCTATGGTATTTCGGTTATTGCGGGTGCTGCAGTTGTTGTTGGAACTGTTGTTGGTGTTCTTTGGCGCAAGGCAAAGAAAAAGGTTCAGGATAAGCTTGGCATTGATGAAAATGCAAAGAAAGACCTTGAAGACGAAGTGGTTTTTGATGACGATGAAGAGTAATAAAAAAGGAAGGTTTTAAACCTTCCTTTTTTATTACTATTTTTTTGCTCTATCTCCCCATATTTTCCCTGTTGGTTTCCAGTTGGAAAAATCACGGGCATCGCCTGTTATGATATATTCCGCTAGGCTTTCTTCCTCGCTGCCGTCAAAGGCAATGCGATAATAGAAATAGCGGGTTCTTTCTTCGTTTTCTTTTATTTCAAAGAATGTTCTTCCATAATCGGAATAGTTTTCATCGCCCAAGGCCCAAAGAACTGTTGCATGGAAATCTTCCTGTGAAACAGGGGCGGTTGAGGTTTTGATAGGAGCGGAAGAATCGGCTCCCGCCGGCTTAACAAACAATATCGGCAAAGCGGCACGGCTCATTTCTTCTGAAACTTCAACTTCGCCGTGGTCGGCCATTATGATAATGGTTGTGTTATCATAAACGCCTTTTTCTTTCATAGCGGCAAGATACTGGGAAACTATATACACCGAGCCTCTTTGTTGCATATAGGGATAAGAGTTGCTGCTCGGCTCACCCTTTTCATCAATTTCATAAGGATGATGAGCGCCTCGCATATGAATAAACTTGAAGGATTTTTTATCTGTAATCTCAAGGCCTTCGGTTTCTAAGCTATCAAGGAATGCGGCATCGTTGATGGCATATGCGGTATTGTCCTTAGAAAAGTTATTGGTTGAAACAGAGGCGTTGGAAATATCATCGGTATAGTGCCAAAAAATGCTCTTAGAGATGATCGGCATATTGCGGAAAAATAAGTAATTTGCCATAGAGGAAACCATACCAACAGGGTTTATTGCAACACCACTCGAGTTATAGTTATCGGCAAGGTTATAAGCTTCTTTAGCATTTGCAGTTCCTGAAACATAAAGGTCTATCTCGGCACCGGTTTTATCTACTCTCTCTAAAAACTTGGATGAAGCGAAAGCATCAGGAGCAGCATCCCAGTTATAAGTATCGCAATACCATTTGCTTTGTGTTAAAAGATAGGGAATAGAGGGCATAGTTTGTTTATACATACTTGTAGCATTAACAAATCTTGTAAACCCTGTCCATTCGGAAAGCATTTCGGGTTGCTCTGATAAGCGAGTGTTCATATATTCGTTATCAAAATAATCAAGAACAAAAACTAAAACATCACTATCTTTTGAGGCTTCGTATAGGTTTTTATTTGAATAAAAGCCTTTGTTCGCATTTTCTGAAATGCTTGAAGAAAAGATTAGTGAAACTAACGATACAGCATTCATCACGATGCATAAACAAGCAACATATATTAAGGATTTTCTCCAAAACTTTCTATTGAAGAAATGAATTATAAAAGGAATTAAGAAAATAAAGAACCAAATAACAAGATTTATTAGAGCGGGCAAGGTCAGATAATGCCAATTAACTGCATTACCATCTAATGCGGGGATGGGTCCGTTCAAAAATGCTCCCTGCAAATAAGAGCCAAGGGAGAATGAGAAAACAGTTGTTAAATAATAGTTGAATAAACGGCCCTTTAAAATAAGGGAAAGGGCGAAGCCTAATGCGAAAAGAATGAGAGAGGTAACACCCATTACTAAAAGCATTGAGGTAATAGTAAAATCGAAATCAGCAGGACTTCTGAGATATACCTCAAGTGATGGGTATAACACAAATGAGAAAACAGCAAAAAAATGAACTATTAAAGAGGTAACAATTCTTTTTTTAGGTTTTCTTTTATCCTCGGTTAAAAACTCGAGTTTCTTTTTTATTGATTCTTTCATAATTCGCTCCTAAAAATTTAAATTATATGGAAATTATAATAAATATTTTATAAAAAGTCAAGAAATGAGGTTTTATAGAAAAATAAAGACCGACAAGTTTAAACTTGTCGGTCTTGGCCCGCTCGAAGGGATTTGAACCCCCATTCTCCAGAATCGGAATCTGTTGCGTTATCCAGTTGCGCCACGAGCGGAAATATTGAATAAAATTTTTAAAAAGGGGATTTGAACCCCCATTCTCCAGAATCGGAATCTGTTGCGTAGGGCTGGCAAATCTCATTGCAATAGCGCCTAATATTTGAAAAAATTTCATCGGACTTGCTTCATCGCTTGCAATATGATATATTGCTGTGCTCTTAGCTTCGACCGATTTTATTTTTTCTAAATATTAGGTCGAAGAGTTTGTGTTCCCGATTTTTTTGTTCGGCTAAGCACGAGATTGTAGATATACGAGTGTATTTCAAAAGCGAGTGCAACGCCGAGCGGAAAAATCGGTTTCCCAAACCGCAATTGAAATTAGATTTGCCAGCCCTCAAGTTGCGCCACAGGCGGAAATATTGAAAAGTGAATAGGTTGGGAAGACCGAACCTATTCACTTTAATTTTTAATTACTTTTCATATCCTTTTGGGTTGTTTGACTGCCAACGCCAAGTATCTTCGCACATCTCTTCAATGCCGAATTTGGCTTCCCAACCGAGAATGTTCTTTGCTTTTTCGGCATTTGCATAAACTTCATCTGGGTCTCCGGGACGACGGGGGTCGATAACATAGGGAACATCAATGCCCGAAGATTTAACAAATGCATCTCTAAGCTCTAAAACGCTGGTGCCGTTTCCTGTTCCAAGGTTGAATGCCTCGCAACCTTTGTTATCAAGTGCCCAGTCAACCGCTTTAACGTGACCCTGAGCCAAATCAACAACGTGAATATAATCTCTGACGCCTGTTCCGTCAACAGTATTATAGTCATCCCCGAAAACATGAAGCTTCTCAAGCTTGCCAACTGCAACCTGACTGATATAAGGCATAAGGTTGTTGGGAATACCCTTGGGGTCTTCGCCTATAAGACCGCTCTTATGAGCGCCAATGGGGTTGAAATAACGAAGAAGTGCTATGCACCAATCTTTATCGGCAACAAAAAGGTCACGAAGGATTTCTTCGATGAAATATTTTGTTCTGCCATAGGGGTTAATAGCGCCAAGAGGCATACCCTCGGTTAAGGGCATCTCGGTTGCAACACCGTAAACCGTGGCAGATGAAGAGAATACTATCTTTTTAACACCGAACTCATTCATAACCTCAAGAAGATTTATGGTGCTGATAAGGTTGTTATCGTAATACATAATCGGCTCTCTAACCGATTCGCCAACAGCCTTAAGACCTGCAAAATGGATAACTGCATCGATTTTGTTTTCGGTGAAAATTTTGCGAAGAGCATCCTTATCTCTAACATCTTCTTTATAAAACTTAACGGGCTTGCCTGTTATTTTTTCAACTCTTTGAAGCGATTCCTCACTACTGTTATCAAGATTATCGATAACAATAACATCATAGCCTGCATTTTGCATTTCGATGCAGGTATGGCTTCCTATGTAACCGGCGCCGCCTGTAACTAAAATAGACATATAAAAACCTCCAAAAATTGCTACCTTAATTTTATATCATATAAAAGAGTTTGTCAAGAAAAGACAAAACAAATTTAAGCAAACTATTTACAAAGCCATATTAAGTTGGTATAATTGTAATACTTATAATATTTTATGGAGAGTTAAAATGGATTATTATATCAATCCCGCATATTTTACCTCGGTTTTCACCTTGCCATCAGCCATTGCCGATAGATATTTGAAGCTTGCAAAGGCTGAGCATATAAAGGTTATTATTTATATATTCAGGAATATGGCGGAGGAAATATCGGTTTCAAAAATCGCTGAGGCAACAGGCGTTAGTGAATACGATGTTAAAGAAGCATTGCTCTATTGGGCGGATGCTGATATTCTTTTGCCCAAAGAAAAGCCCTTGGAAATAAAAAAGGAAAAAGAAGCAAAGACCGTTAAAAAGAATGCAAAGCCATCAAGGATTGATGCCGCAAGGCGAGGTCTTGAGGATGAAAAAATCCGATATCTTCTTTCGGCAACTCAGTTGAAGCTTGGAAGAAATCTCAAATCAAACGAAACTGAAACTTTGGTTTGGCTTTATGATGATGAGGGACTTGATGTTTCCTTAATTCTTCTTATAATCCAATATGCGGTTGAACATAAAAAAGCAAATATTAGATTTATTGAATCGGTTGCGGTTGATTGGGTTAACAAGGGAATTGATAATATAACCGATGCCGATGAAGAGCTTAAAAGAATGGCAAAGGGTGAGCAAAGCTGGAATATTGTGTCGGCAAGCTTTGGGATTGAACGCAGAAAGCCCAGTGTTAAGGAAACCGAGCTTGCTATAAAATGGCTTGAGGAATGGGGATTTTCTAAGCTTATGCTCGAAGCCGCATATGAGGAATGCGTTAATAACAAATCTAAATTCAGTATGCAATATACTGCTAAAATTCTTGAAAATTGGCACGAAAAGGGATATAAAACCCCTGAGGATATAGAGGAGAAACCTAAAAAGGATAAGTCGGACTCTTCTTATGACCTTGATTTATATGAAAGAATGTTAAATTCAAAGGATTAGTGATAAAAGATGATTACTAAGGAAATTACATATAAAATAGCTTTTGAAAAAAAGTCTGCCGCTCTAAAGGAAAAGCAAAGAAAGAGAGATATGCTTCTTTCTTCTGCTTATGCTTCAAACAAAATACTCTATGAAATTGACCAAGAGCTTTCCGAAGCGGGAGCTTCCTTGGTTATAACCGCTTTATCGGGAGATAAGGCGAAAATAGAGGATTTAAGAAAAAGAACCGAAGCCTTGAATGCTCAAAAGAATGAGATACTTAAAAATTGTGCGGTTGAGGATATAGTTTATGACTGCGCTGTTTGTAAGGATACAGGTTATGTTTCGGGCAAGATATGCGAATGCATTAAAAAAGAGGCTGCCTTTGTTTTGGTAAAAGAGCTTTCTAAGGAAATGCCTTTAGAAAACAGCCGTTTTGATAATTTTGATTTGAAATATTATTCGGATAAAAAGGATGAAAACGGAATTTCTCCCAAGAAGAGAATGACCTCGATTTTAAAATTCTGCAAGGAATATGTTTCTTCATTTAATCCGGAAACTTCTAAAAATATTCTTTTTATGGGCAATCCGGGTCTTGGCAAAACCCATTTGACCTTGGCTATTGTATCGGGTGTTATAGAAAAGGGATATCTGCCAATCTATGCCTCGGCTGAAAATCTTTTTTCCTCTATAACTGCTGAAAAGTTTTCGGGAGAGGGAAGAGGCACTTAT
>CAJGDQ010000061.1 GCA_904502215.1 Clostridiaceae bacterium | reverse complement strand
TTATTTATTCGGCGGAAGGCTATGATACTTTGAGAGTTATCATCATTGGAAATCCAATCAAAGCCCTCCCAAGAATAATCTATCTCCCAAAACGGAGAAGTATCAAGATAGAACTTATTGAGCTGTTTGGTAAATTCCTTCATCTTGCGGTGTTGCTCATAATCAAGCAACAACCAATCAAGCTGCTTCTTATAATCCCATTCTATAAACTGAGCAAATTCCTGACCCATAAACAAAAGCTTCTTTCCGGGATGGGCCATCATATATGCAAAGAAAGCTCTGAGCCCCGCAAACTTAAGGTCATAATCCCCCGGCATTTTGTTTATCATTGAGCATTTGCCGTGAACAACCTCATCGTGCGAAATCGGAAGCACAAAGTTTTCCGAAAACGCATAGAAAAATGAGAAGGTTAAGCAATCGTGATTATCCTTCCTGAAATACGGGTCTAAAGACATATATCTTAGCATATCATTCATCCAACCCATATTCCATTTAAAGTTGAAACCAAGTCCGCCATCATCGGCAGGCTTTGTTACAAGAGGCCAAGCAGTTGATTCCTCGGCTATCATTAAAACCTTCGGATTAGCCTTGAATGCCGCTTTATTAACCTCTCTTAAAAACTCAACTGCCTCAAGATTCTCTCGGCCACCATAAATATTAGGAAGCCATTCTCCATCCTGCCTTCCGTAATCAAGATAGAGCATCGAAGCAACCGCATCAACACGAAGTCCGTCTATATGAAATTCCTTAAGCCAATATACTGCACTTGAAATCAAAAAGCTTTTAACCTGCTGCTTCCCATAGTCAAAAACACAGGTGCCCCATTCCTTATGCTCGCCCTTTCGCCAGTCAGCATATTCATAGCAAGCCGTTGAGTCAAACCTGAATAGTCCATGCTCATCTCTCGGAAAATGAGCAGGCACCCAGTCAAGAATAACTGATATGCCGTTGTTATGCATAATATCAACGAACTTTTTAAAATCCTTTGGAGTTCCATAACGTGAGGTTGGAGCAAAATATCCCGTAACCTGATATCCCCACGAGCCATCAAAAGGATATTCGGTTATCGGCATAAGCTCAACATGAGTGTAATTCATCTCTTTGAGATAAACCGCTAATTCCTCGGCCAATTTAACATAATCAAAAGGTTTGCCATCGGGATAGGTTTTCCAGGAACCTGCATGAACCTCATAAATATTAACGGGAGATTCATATACATTGGTTTTCTCCTTTTTTTTTAACCATTCCTTATCATTCCATTTGTATTTATCATCAGCATAAACCTTCGAAGCGTTTGCGGGAGAGGTTTCAAAATGTCTGGCATAAGGGTCAGACTTTAAAACAGTGTTGCCATCCCCGGAAATTATGGCGTATTTATAAACATCAAAATTCTTAACACCCTTAATTTTAACTTCCCAAATTCCTCCATCATTCCGGTTCATAGGGTTGGCTTCAATATTCCAGCCGTTAAAATCTCCAACAACCGAAACCCTTTCGGCATTTGGCGCCCAAACTCTAAAAAGGGCAGTATCTCCCTCAAGGAATGACCCAAACACCTCATAAGCATTATCTATGACGGATGAATTGAATTTATTTATCATTTCTTTCATATAAAGCTCCTTTTTAAGTTCATCCATAATTATTATATCAATAAAAATACCCTATTTCAAGTATAATTTGTTGGTTTTTGGAAACAAAATGAAAACTTTTTCGACAATTTTTGGTAATTCTGCACAATTTTCGCACCTTTTCCAAGCATAGTAAATAAAAAAAAAACTGATGCAGTTTAACCTGCATCAGTTAAAATTAAATGGAGCCTTCTTTTAAAGCTGTTAGCTTATCAATACAATCCATACAAACATCATAGCCTTCATAAGGAATACTTTGAGCAAGGTCTCCGCAGAAGACACATTTAGGATGATATTTTTTAAGAATTATCTTATCCCCTTCAACATAGATTTCAAGGCTATCAACTTCGCTTTCAATTTTAAGCATAGAACGAATTTCTTTGGGGATAACAACCCTTCCCATCTTATCAACGCCTCTAATAATACCTGTTGATTTCATAATTCACCCTCCTTTTACTTCCCTATATTAGCATAATAACCATTTTTTGTCAATTCCTAAAATTTGGAAAAGAATTAAGACAGTTCCTTTAGCTTCTCTAGAATTTTCATAGATTCTAAGTGATACTTTTCAGAATCCTTATATTTTTCTATAACGGTGTCGTTTATCTTTCTGCAGGAAATTCCAAGGCCTTCGGGCAACTCTTTACCATTTAAAACGGTTTTTTTATAGAAATCCTCGTTAAATTCTAACGGCTCGGCCTCAAAAATATCAAGGTCAACCGAAAGACCCTCAAAATATTTTACCGATTCCTTATCGGTTATATAAAGCATAGTGTCATATTCCGCCACTATAGTGGATTGCATCTTCATTAGAATATTGTTTCTATATTGAACATTTGAATCAGTATTCGAAAAACTGCAGTTTATAACCTGAACTAAAACCTCACCATCACCATTTATATCAGGAACAATATCATCAAAATAATCCTCAACCAAACCAAGCTGGTCATCCAAAACAGGAGTATATGAAAAATAAACCATTTTGATATCATAATTAGGTTTGGAAACGCATTGAGCTATACAAACAACAAAAATAGCAACGATAAAAACAACGGCAACAACCCTTAACCTATACTGAAACCAAAAGTTATCCCATTTTTCTTTAAAGGTTTTTGGAACTATAGCCACCTCGCTTGGCTTAGGGCCTGCATCTATTTCCCCGGCCTGCATTTTTTTAAGCTTCAAAAACTCTTCTCTTGCTCTTTTTTGTTCTTCTAAAATTTCGTTCTTTTTCATTTTTTAATCCTTTTTTTGTAATAGGTGAATTATATCACATTTTAGGCAATCTTTCAAGTGCCTTTCAATATCTTAAATAGGAAGTTCTCGCATATCCAACAATTCCGTTATACCCAATAACCGACCAATCAGGAATCTGAGCATAAACCGTAACCTCGGCTCCGTTGGGAACCCTTCCCACAACAGGAGCCTCAATAGATGGGTTATATCTTATATTGAGATTAGAACCCATAGTTGCAACACTTGCGGTAAAAATAGGCTGCGGAGTGTTAAAGGGTATTCCAAAATATTGGGTTAAAGAGAAAACCAAGTTTGCCGCAATTTCTTCTATATTATCCCTTATCCACTGCGCATCCTCGGCATTATCGTGATATGCGATTTCAACCAAAACACCGGGGGCTTTTGTTCTTCTGACCTCGCCAAGAGTAGTGGTAGGCACAGTTCTGACCGAATCTGGCAAAGGATATATAAGGGCTAAATTTTCAGCAACGATATCAGCAAAGCGCCTGCCTCTTTGGCTTGTTGGATAATAATAAACCTCCGAGCCTCTTCTTGAGCCATCGCCGCTTCCCGTTGCGTTGGAATGAAGAGCGAAATGCAAATCATAATTTCCCTGATTAGATGCCGCAATAGAGCTTGCGGCGGTCATTTCAGGTGTGTTTCGAACATATCTGATTCCGCTTGCCGCAAGATAAGGCTCCATAGCATCGGCAATCAAATTCATATAGTATTCTTCATTTCCCCCACCATTATATGGGTTAAATTCCTGTGTTGATGGACTTAAATAAATTATCGGCATAAAAACAAATCCCTTCAATTCAATATAATAAAAATTATGAATTAAAGGGATTTTATATGATTATTCAATATTTAAATCTTCAGCCAAACTTTTAACAACCGATATAAACCAGCAATAAAGCGCTTCGCCAAGTTCCTGATAAACGGGGTCGCCATCGTGAGAACAAAGCATAGCAAAGGTTTGACCTATACGGCGGTCAATTTCGCCGCCTCTTCTGAAAGCCAGGTAATAAAAGGAAAATGCACCCGTATCGCTTGATGAGCGGTAAAGCTCGTTATCATTAGCCTTTAAAGTATCGATAAAGCTTTTTTGAGCAACGCCAACCAAAGCATCATCCGAACAAAGCTGTTCAAAACCTACTGTTGCAGTAAAGGAAAGAAGCATACGGCGTTGAACCAACATTTCGCTATCCTCAGCATTTTCAGCAACAGCCGATTTTGCATCCTCAATAAACTCTAAAGCAACCGATTTTCCCCATTCTTTTGCTTTCTTTATCTCATTTTTTGGGAGTCCATTGGTATTAGAAAGGCTTTCGGCATTTCTTTTAACATCATAAGAGGGCTTATCCCCTGCAATCTTAATATCGCTATCCGAATACATTTTCTTTCCTCCCTCCATTTTATTTCAAAAATTTATTCAACGCTTTTCAGAGCCTCGGCCAACTGGTCAGGGCAAGAGGTTGACTTAAAGCCGCACTTAATGCCCTCAAGTCTTTTAATAACATCCTCAACCTTCATACCCTCAACAAGAGCCGAAATACCCTTTGTGTTTCCGTTGCAGCCGCCCTCGAACTTAACGCTTTTAACAATACCATCTTCAATCTCGATATGGATATTACGAGAGCAAACTCCATTGGTTCTATATGTGAATTGCATATTTTATATTCCTACCTGTCCTTAAATCTATTGCTGCGAACGGGATGACGGAGTTTTCTTAGAGCCTTTGCTTCAATTTGGCGAATACGCTCTCTTGTAACGTTAAACTCAGTGCCAACCTCTTCGAGAGTATGACATCTTCCATCCTTAAGACCAAAACGAAGTCTGATAACAGCCTCTTCTCTTGAAGTAAGGGTTTTAAGAACGCCGTCAATATCCTCATTTGTGATAGTCTTAAGAGCAGCTTCATCAGGTGCTAAGGCCTCTTCGTCACGGATAAAGTCCATAAGTCTCGAATCTTCCTCAGGGCCTATGGGAGTTTCCATAGAAACGGGTTCTTGAGCTACACGCATAATCTCTCTAACCCTCTCAACAGGAAGGTCCATCTTCTCAGCTATAAGCTCCTCACTCGGCTCAAAACCATTTTCGTGGAGCAACTGGCTTTGAATTTTCTTGAGGCGGTTAATGGTTTCAACCATATGAACAGGAATACGGATAGTTCTTGCCTGGTCGGCAATAGCTCTGGTTATAGCCTGTCTAATCCACCAAGTAGCATAGGTTGAAAACTTAAAGCCTTTTGTATGGTCAAACTTATCAACAGCCTTGATAAGACCAACGTTACCCTCTTGAATGAGGTCGAGGAAATACATTCCTCTTCCAACATACTTTTTAGCAATACTAACAACAAGACGAAGGTTAGCCTCGGTTAAACGTTGTTTTGCATACTGATTTCCCTCTGAAATCTTAACAGCCAATTCTATCTCCTCTTCAGAGCTTAAAAGCGGAACACGTCCGATTTCACGAAGATAAACTTTAACGGGGTCATCAAGGGAAATATTATCGAAGGACATATCCTCCTCGCTGAGCTTATCAACATCCATTTCCTCAAGCTTGAGTTCATCATCAGTTGGCTCTTCATCAAAATCAAGCTCCAATGTTGGAGGCTCAGAGAAAAGTTCATCAAGGTCCTCAGGAGTTTCTATATCATCAATAGAAATTTCCTTTTCCTCAATCTCAACATCGTTTATCTTTTTGTTTTGTTCCTTTATATTATCCATCTTAATTTAATTCCCCTTTGATTTTTTATCAATCATATTTTTAAGATTAGAAGCCCAATCCTCAACGGTTTGTTCGCTATTTGATGAGCTATTTAAGATAATATCTTCTTCTAATATTACCTCAATACAATCTTTTAATACCTCTTTGGCGTTTTTGCCCGCCTTTTCCGAATTTTGAAGGGCAACTAAGTATCCAACCTCACTCGGAATAAGCTTTTCGGCAAATAAGGATATATCCAAACTCCGACCCGTTTTTGATGCATCTAAGATAATTTCATAAATGCGCCTGTTAAGCGAGGTTATCATTCTTTCGGGCGGAAGCTTTTCATTTGCTTCATCGCTAAAATCGGGATGCTGAAGAAGCACAGCCAACATTGTTTCTTCGGCATTAGTTCCCTTTTGTGAGCGTCTGCGCTCGGGATTTATATCATCCTTTGTGAATTTAGGCCTTATAATATCGGAGATTTCCTTTTTCTTTTGACTTCTAAAGCTCTTTCTCCTCAGCTCATCAACCTTTGTTGAAAGAGCCGTTCTTGAAACGCCATATTTATCCGATAATCTTCCGATATAAATATCTCTTGTCATAACATCCTCGCAAGATGCTATAATCTCGGCAGCGGCAGCTAGGTATTT
>CAJGDQ010000060.1 GCA_904502215.1 Clostridiaceae bacterium | reverse complement strand
GTTAAAAGACAGGAAAAAATCCTAGAGCTTATCAGAGAAAACATTTGCTTAACCCAAGAAGATTTGCAAAATGGTTTGTTAGAAGCCGGATTTAATGTTACTCAGTCAACAGTTTCCCGAGATATCAGGGAGTTAAAGCTAGTTAAGGGTAGAGATAATGATGGAAATTATCGTTATCTTGTTAATTCAAATACTGAATCTCAAACCTTAGATAACCGCTATCATCTTCTTTTTAGCGGTGCTGTTAAGAGCGTTCAGTATTCACTTAATAATGTAGTTATTAAGTGCCATAATGGTATGGCTTCAAGTGCTGCGGTTACTGTTGATGAGCTTTATGGAGATATGATGTTAGGCTCACTCGCCGGTGATGATACCGTTATTATTGTTACGAGCGGAGAAGCTCAGTCTAAACAGCTAACTGAGTTGTTAAATTCTTTATTATAATTATAAAGAGGATTTTAAATGCTTAAATTTTTACATATTGAAAATATTGCGGTTATTGAACAAACCGAAATAGAGTTTAGTTCGGGATTTAATGTTTTAACAGGCGAAACGGGTGCCGGAAAATCAATTCTTATTGACTCTATAAATGCAGTGCTTGGTGAGCGCACCTCTAAGGATTTAATTAGAGCAGGCTGTGATAGTGCTATGGTTTCTGGGGTTTTCGGTCAGCTTGATAGTGAGACTATTAGCCTTTTAAAAGAATACGATATTACACCCGATGAAGACGGTAATATTTTAATTTCAAGAAAGCTAAGTCTTTCGGGCAAAGGTTTTATTAAGATAAATTCTATGCCTGTTACTGCTTCGGTTTTAAAAATAATATCGCCATATTTAATAAATATTCACGGGCAACACGATAATCAGGCTCTCTTAAATCCTGATAAGCATTGTGATTATCTTGATGCAGTTGCCTCAAATTTTGATATCAAAGAAGAATATTATAACGAGTTTAGAAATCTAAATTCTATCAGGCGTCAGCTAGAGACGTTTGTTATGAATGAGGATGAAAAGCAATATAAAACCGATATGCTTAAATTCCAAATTGATGAGCTTGTATCGGCTGATATTAAGGTTGGCGAAATTGAAGAATTAAAAGCAAAGCTTGAGGTTGCCGAAAATCTTGAAACAACCCTAAATTCTCTTAACTATGCTGAAAGTGCTATAAGAGGCGATGAAAATACCGATGGCATTTTAACTATTCTTCGCAATATTTCTAAGAAATTTGCATCTCTTAAAGGCGAAAATCTTGAGAAAATTTATGGTTTGATTAACGAAATTATTTCATTAACTGAGGATGCTTCTTCGGAGATTTCTTCGTTTTTATTAGGCTCGGACCTTAAAGAATATGATTCTAATCAAATAAATCAAAGACTTGACAGTCTTCAGCGCCTTATGTTAAAATACGGCGATAGCGAAGAGAAAATGCTTCGGTTTTTGGAAAACGCCAAGGAAGAACTTGATGGAATAACCTTTTCCGGTAAAAAAGAAGAGGAATTGTCGGATGCTTTGCAAGCCTCAAAGGAAAGACTTGTTGAGCTTGGCGATATTCTTTCTAATAGCCGTAAAAAAGCGGCTATTAGCTTTGAAAAACAGGTTTGCGATGTTCTCGAATACCTAAATATGCCTTCGGTTAAATTCAAGGCTGATATTAAACAGTCGAGATATACCAAACGTGGTTGCGATGATGTTGAGTTTATGATTTCAGCAAATGCCGGAGAGCAACTTAAACCTATGCATAAAATTGCATCGGGCGGTGAACTTTCCAGAATAATGCTTGCCATTAAGAGCTCACTTCTTGATAAGGATACCGTTGGAACAATGATTTTTGATGAGATTGATACCGGTATCAGCGGTTATGCTGCCGAAAAGGTTGCAGTTCAGCTTAAAAAGGTTGCTTGTAACCGACAGGTTATATGCGTTACCCATTTGGCTCAGATTGCCGCCAAGGCGGACAACCATTTGCTTATCGAAAAATTCTCTGAAAATAACAGAACATTTACCAAGGTATCAGAACTTAATTATGAGCAAAAAATAAGCGAAATAGCCCGTATTATGTCGGGAACTGAGCTTACTGAAAATTTATATAATTCCGCAAAGGAACTTTTAGATAGGAGTAATTTGAATGACAATTTATGATGAACTCGTAGCCAGAGGACTTATTGCTCAGGTTACCGATGAAGAAGAAATCAAGGAGCTTGTTAACAACGGAAAAGCAACATTCTATATCGGCTTTGACCCCACTGCCGATAGCTTGCACGTTGGTCATTTTATGGCTCTTTGCCTTATGAAAAGATTGCAAATGGCAGGCAACAAGCCTATCGCCCTTATTGGAGGCGGAACAGGCTATATTGGCGACCCCTCGGGTAGAAGCGATATGCGTTCTATGATGACCGCTGAGCAAATTCAGCATAACTGCGATTGCTTTAAAAAGCAAATGAGCCGTTTTATTGAGTTTGGCGAGGGCAAGGCTCAAATGGTTAATAATGCTGATTGGCTTTTAAATCTTAACTATATTGATTTGTTAAGAGATGTTGGTGCTTGCTTCTCGGTTAATAATATGTTGAGAGCTGAGTGCTATAAGCAAAGAATGGAAAAAGGCCTTTCTTTCCTTGAGTTCAACTATATGATTATGCAAAGCTATGACTTCTATCATCTCTATAAGGAATATGGCTGTAATATGCAGTTTGGCGGTGATGACCAGTGGTCTAATATGCTTGGCGGAACCGAGCTTATCCGCAAAAAGCTCTCAAAAGATGCATATGCTATGACTATAACCCTCTTGCTCAATTCCGAGGGCAAGAAGATGGGTAAAACTGCTTCGGGTGCGGTTTGGCTTGATGCTGAGAAAACCTCTCCTTATGAGTTTTATCAATATTGGAGAAATGTTGGCGATAAGGATGTTTTAAAATGTATCCGTATGTTAACATTCTTGCCTCTTGAGGAAATTGACAAGATGGATGCTTGGGAGGGCAGTCAGCTCAATACTGCTAAGGAAATCTTGGCATTTGAGTTAACCAAGCTTGTTCACGGCGAGGAAGAGGCTGCTAAGGCTCAGGAAACTGCTCGTGCTGTTTTCTCGGGTGCAGGCTCACACGAAAATATGCCCACAACCACCCTTACTGTTGATGATTTAATCGATGGTAAAATCGGTGTTCTTGATATGATGGTAAAAGCCGGCCTTGTAACCTCTAAGGGCGAGGGAAGAAGGCTCGTTGTTCAAGGCGGAGTTAGCATTAACGATGTTAAAATTACCGACCCTGCATATAGTCTTACTGCCGATGATTTTAAGGAAGAGATAATTCTTAAAAAGGGCAAAAAGGTTTATAATAAATATCTTTTAGATTAATTTTAAAGGCGGAATTTTTCCGCCTTTTAGTGTAATACTATATCATTGGTGATTTGATGATTTACTTAATTTTAGCTTTAGTATTGATTGCGGTTATTTGTGTAATTGCTTATTTCTTCTGCATGGCCTTTTTAAAGCTTGATACAGGAAATTTAGATGATATGAATAATCCTGCAAATAAGCCTCTTAGTGAGCATCACGAGGTTATTGCTAAGGGAATAGAATATATTAATTCCATAGAGTTCGAATGGGTTGAAACTGTTAGCTTTGACGGGCTTAAATTAATGGCAAGATATTTTAATAATAATTCTGATAAAACTATATTTTTGTTTCATGGTTATCGTTCTTCGGCTTCTCGTGATTTTTCCTGCGCTGTTAAAATGTATCTCGATTTTGGTTTTAATATTTTGCTTGTTGACCAACGTTCTCATGGCAAAAGTGAGGGAAAACTCATCACTTTTGGAGTTAAGGAAAGTCGTGATGTTGTTAGCTGGTTAGAGTTTGTTAACAAGAGCTTTAATCCTAAAAAAATTATTATCAGCGGTATGTCAATGGGGGCAACAACCGTTCTTTTGAGCTTAAACTATAAATTGCCGAATAATGTTGTTGGAGTTATAGCAGATAGCGGTTTTACTTCGCCTGTTGATATAATCAAGCTTGTTGCTAAAAAATCAATGAAAATTAACGCAGGTTTTTTTATTCCCATTCTTAATGCTTGCTGTTTGTTATTTGGAGGTTTTTCGTTATATAAATCAAATACCATAAAATCGGCAAAAAAGAGTGATTTACCCATTCTTTTAATTCACGGTAAGGCTGATAATTTTGTGCCGCCTGAAATGTCTCAATCGGTTTTTGATGAAAGAAAGGAAAACACCGAAATATTTTTGGTTGAAAATGCGGGTCATGGTTTAGGATTTTTGGTTGATACCAAGGGCGCTATGGAAAAACTGGATGCATTTATTAAAAAATGTATACAATAGATATTGACATTTTACTCATTTGATAATACAATATAATGTATAGAAGGGAAGTGGTTCAATGAGAAGAATTGGATATTTGTTATTGGCTGTTATTATGATAATTTCTGTTTGTGCTTGCAGTCCTGTGGATGATAACTATGGCGTTTCTTCTGAGGCACTTCTTGATGAAACCGAGCATATTGATGTTGGGGATACTAAGATAATGTCCTCTGATAGAGTTATGTCTAAATATTTTGATATTAGCCTTTTTGATGAGGAAAATTATTCTGATGTTTATCTTGGTAAAAAATTTGAAATCAATGCCGTTTTCGGTGATTTTAATTTTGAAGTTCCTGTTAAGATTGACCGCCTTGAAGAACAGGGTTGGCGTTTAGCAGAGGGAAATGAATATGATAAAAATTCTCTCGTTTTTGCTTATGAAACAATTGATGCTACTATCACAAACGATTTAGGTCATATTATTGCTATTCAATTTTATAATTCTTCTCGTTCTTCGGTTAAGCTTTCGGAATGTTACGTTGTTAAGTATAAAATCGAAAATTATTTTTATAAAAATATAGAAAATTGGACCGAGTTTAATATCAACGGTATTACTAATACAATGGCAATAACCGATGTTATTAATACTTTAGGAACTCCCTCGCATTTTTATAAGGTTGCTGATAATAACTATTATCTTGATTATTTCATAACCAAAAAGGATAGAAGAAACGGTATTACCGTTTATTTAGACCCTGTTGAAGACCTTGTAACTGCGGTTGAATTTTCTTATTACAAATAAAAAATGGCTACGAAAGTAGCCATTTATCTTATCTAAGGAGCATTTTATGAAAAAATCATATTTTTTACCGGCTGATATTCTTTTGCCAAAAGATAAATTTGAAAAATGGTCGGTTATCGCTTGCGACCAATATACTTCTCAACCCGAATATTGGAACGAAACCAAGAAAATCGTTGGCGAAAATCCTTCGGCTTTAAATATTGTTTTGCCCGAGGCTTTTTTAGAAGAGGATAATAGTAATGCTATTTCTAAGGTTAATGAAACAATGAAAGATTACCTCGAAAACGGCGTTTTTGATGTTTATAGTGATACCTTTGTTTACATAGAAAGAAAACTTAATAACGGCAGTTTAAGAAGAGGTATTTTAGGTCTTATTGACCTTGAGGATTATAGTTATCTAAAGGGCTCAAATTCTCTTATCAGAGCTACTGAGGAAACGGTTTTAGAGCGCATTCCGCCCCGTGTTAATATAAGGCTTGAAGCACCGCTTGAAATTCCTCATATTATGCTTTTAATTGATGATGAAGAAAAAAGTGTTATCGAACCTATGAGTGAAAAAACTGAGAATTTTGAGAAACTTTATGATTTTTCACTTATGCAAAATGCAGGCAGTATAAAAGGATATAAAATCTCAAAAAATGCTTGTAAACAAATGCTTGATGCCATTGAAAATTTGGCACAAAAGAATGATGGAATGCTGTTTGCTGTAGGGGACGGCAACCATTCTTTGGCTTCTGCAAAGGAATGTTATAAACTTGGCAAAGGTTCAAGATATGCCTTGGTTGAGGTTGTTAATATTCACGAAAATTCTTTGGAATTTGAGCCGATTTATAGGGTTCTTTTCGGCGTTGAACCGCAAAAGGTTATTGATGATTTTGTTAAGTCTTTAGGCGGCGAATATTATGGTTTTGATGCTCAAAAATTTATATGTGTTTTTGGTGGCGAAACTAAAGATATTTCGGTTAAGCCTAATGGCAAATTAGCAGTTGCAACACTTCAAAAATTCCTTGATGAATATATCAAGAATACCGAAATAAAGATAGATTATATTCATGGGATTGAGGCTACAAAGTCCTTGTCCGAAAGAAAAAATGCTATCGGATTTATTTTTGATGGTATGCAAAAGTCTGAGCTTTTTGAGGCGGTTTGCAGCGATGGTTCATTGCCTCGAAAAACCTTTTCTATGGGCACTGCCGATGATAAACGTTTTTATTTAGAGGCTAGAAAATTTTAACAAAATATCTCATAAAAATTATAAGCACCCCCAAAAGTGTCTAACTTTTGGGGGTGCTTATCAAAATTAGTAAAGTTTTTTAAGAATTAGCATTTGATAACAATGCTAATTCTGATTTTT
>CAJGDQ010000059.1 GCA_904502215.1 Clostridiaceae bacterium | reverse complement strand
GGCGATGGGGTAAACTGCGTTGGTATGGTCAACGAAATACTTATCAAAACCGCTCTCTTCAATTTGCTTTTCGGTTAGGTTTCTTGTTAACTGATGCACCATAGCACAAACCATTTCTAAGTGGGCTAATTCCTCAGTTCCAACATCAGTTAAGATTCCTTTAACCTCGCTAAAGGGCTGAGAATATCTTTGGGTTAAATAGCGCATTGAAGCACCTAATTCGCCATCGGGACCGCCGTATTGACTTATTATGATTTGGGCGTATTTGGGGTTAACGTTTTTAATGTTTACAGGATACTGTAATTTCTTTTCATATTGCCACATAATTTAAGCCTCCCAAAATTCGTTTTCCCAAGGCCACGGGCTATCCAACCATCTCCAGCAGTCCTTAGCCGGAACATCCTTAGGGGTTACTATAAATGCGCCATAGCGTTCTTCATAGAGCGCTACGCATTCTTGACGTTTTTCACGGTATTGGGATAAAAGCTCCAAGGCTTTGCGGTTTGTTGGATGGGTATCCAAAAACAAAACCAACTCATGAATGGCAAAATCGAGCTGATAAATATTAATTTTCATTTCTTTTTTATTCATCTTCTTTTTCCTCCCATAAATGGCTTATTGAGATTAGGGAAGAGGGTGCCGTTGCAAAAGGCTGATTCAAGCGGATAAACACTCTCTAAGGGTTGCATATCTATAAAAGCCATTGTTAAAATTCCACCGTTCATATCCTTCGGGGAGGGACGGCAAAAATCATCATTTAAACAGGAAGGGATATCGGCCGTATGATAAAAATTATCGGCGATATTCCAATATCTTTTGTCCATATTTTTTCTCCCTTTCTTTTTTGGACATACCGATTTCATTAAAGATGTCCTAATAACATAATATTAGTTAGAGCAAAAACAGTTACTTTTTAAATGTTAAGAAAATGTTAAGAAATTCTTTCTATTGTTAAAATTATAACAATTTTTTCCTTTTATTATTGTATAATATTGAAATAGCAGTTATAATAAGTGTAAATGGGCGAATTTGTGGATTTTCCGATTTGCCTTGTTTGAATAACTTTTTTTAACCTTTGGGGAGGTGCGTTTAGTGAACAATACTTTTGTTGTTTGTATGGGAATCGGCACAGTTTTCGTTGGTCTTATTTGCATTATAATTCTTTGCAAAATTATCGGTGCAATTTGCATGGCCTCGGAGAGAAAACAGGCAAACAAGAAGCCTGCTGAGGTGGTAGCTCCTGCTGAACCGATACAAAATCGTCAAGAAATAGTTGCTGCGGTTTCGGCTGTTATTGCCGAAGAGCTTGGCAAGGATATTTCAGCAATAAGAATTTTATCGTTTAAAAAAATTTAAAGAAAAGGTGTTTTAAAAATGAAAAAATATAATGTTACTGTTAATGGCACTGCCTATGAAATCACTCTTGAGGTTGTAGATGCTGCTGAGGTTAAGGCTGCTCCTGCTGCTGCGCCCGCTGCTGCTCCTGCACCTGCTCCTGTTGCTGCTCCTGCACCTGCTGCAGGCGGCGAAACTGTTACAAGCCCTATGCCCGGAACTATTCTTTCGGTTAACGTTCAAAACGGCGCTGCTGTTAAGAAGGGCGATGTTCTCATGGTTCTTGAGGCTATGAAGATGGAAAATGAAATTATGGCTCCTGTTGACGGAACTATTGCTTCGGTTAATGTTCAAAAGGGTGCTTCTGTTGAAACCGGCGCTGTTCTTTGCGTTATCGCTTAATTCAGATAACTTTAAGGAGAATTTAAAATGGATGCTATAATGAATTTTATCGAGCAAACCGGTTTCTTTATGCTCATAGATGGTTTTATGGCTGGCGGATGGAAAAATCTTGTTATGATTTTAGTTTCGCTTCTTCTTTTATGGCTTGCTATAAAGAAGCAGTTTGAACCACTTTTGCTTATCGGTATTGCTTTTGGTATGTTGTTAACAAACCTTCCCGGTGCCGGAATGTATAACGGCGAGCTTTGGAGCGCATTTATGGATGAGGGCTCTGAGTATTATCACTCCTATGGATATATAATGGCAAACGGCGGTTTACTTGATTATCTTTATATCGGCGTTAAAACCTGTATTTACCCCTGCCTTATCTTCTTAGGAATAGGCGCTATGACCGACTTTGAGCCCCTTATTTCTAACCCCAAATCTTTACTTTTGGGTGCTGCTGCTCAGATTGGTATTTTTGTTACATTCATCGGCTGTGTTTATCTTGGCTTCCCTCAGGAAGCGGCTGCTTCAATTGGTATTATCGGTGGAGCAGATGGTCCTACTGCGATTTACACAACCTCAAAGCTTTTCCCTGACCTTTTAGGTCCTATTGCGGTTGCAGCATATAGCTATATGGCGTTAGTTCCTGTTATTCAGCCGCCTATTATGAAGCTTTTAACCACCAAAAAGGAAAGAGAAATAGTTATGAAGCCTCTTAGAAAGGTTTCTAAAACTGAGAAGATTATCTTCCCGATTGCTGTTACTATTTTCGTAGCTTTATTAGTTCCTTCCGCAACTCCTCTTGTTGGTTGCCTTATGCTTGGTAACCTTTGGAAAGAGTGCGGAGTTGCTGAGCGTCTTTGCAAAACCGCTCAAAATGAGCTTATGAATATTGTTACAATATTCCTTGGAATCTCAGTTGGTGCAACTGCAACTGCTCAAGCATTCCTTAACCTTAATACTCTTAAAATACTTGCTATGGGTATTGTTGCTTTCGGTCTTGGCACTGCAGGCGGCGTTTTACTTGCAAAGATTATGAACATCTTTACAAAGGACAAAATCAATCCCCTTATCGGTTCAGCAGGTGTTTCGGCTGTTCCTATGGCTGCTCGTGTTTCGCAATCGGTTGGTCAGAAGGCTAATCCCTCGAACTTCCTTCTTATGCATGCTATGGGACCGAATGTTGCAGGCGTTATCGGCTCGGCTATCGCTGCCGGTGTGCTTATAGCATTGTTCGGTTAATTGGAGGGTTAATTTATGGAAAATAATAAACTTTTTATAACTGATACTATTCTTCGTGATGCTCATCAGTCTCAGGCTGCTACTCGAATGAGAATTGAGGATATGATTCCCGCTCTTGAGAAGCTTGATAAGGTTGGCTACTGGTCGGTTGAATGTTGGGGCGGCGCTACCTTTGACGCTTGTATGCGCTTTTTGAACGAAGACCCCTGGGAGAGACTTCGCACCATTAAGAAGCATATGCCCAACACCAAGCTTCAAATGCTTCTTCGCGGTCAAAATCTTTTAGGTTATAAGCATTATTCCGATGATGTTGTTGAGGCTTTTGTTGCTAAGTCTATCGAGAACGGAATCGATGTTGTTCGTATTTTTGATGCTTTAAATGATACTCGTAACATTGAGGCTGCTTTAAAGGCTACCAAGAAATATGGCGGTATTGCCGAGGTTGCTTTGAGCTACACCTCGAGCCCTGTTCACAATGAGGAATACTTTGTAAAGCTTGCTAAAGAGCTTGAAAAAATGGGCGCTGATGTTATTTGTATTAAGGATATGGCAAACCTTTTGCTTCCTTATGATGCATATTCATTGGTTAAGAAACTTAAGGAAAATGTTAAGCTTCCTATCCACCTTCATACCCATAACACAACCGGCACAGGTGATATGACCTACCTTATGGCAGCTCAGGCCGGTGTTGATATTGTTGACTGTGCGCTTTCTCCCTTTGCTAACGGCACTGCAAACCCCTCAACCGAGGCTTTGGTTGCAACTATGCAGGGAACAGAGAGAGACACAGGTCTTGACCTTAACGCTCTTGGTGAGGTTGCAGCTCATTTTAGAACTGTTGCTGATAAGATGAAGGCTGAAGGCACTCTTGACCCCAAGGTATTAAATGTTGATACCAAGACTCTTATTTATCAGGTTCCCGGTGGTATGCTTTCAAACCTTATTTCTCAGCTTAAGCAGGCTAATGCCGAGGATAAATACTATGAGGTTTTAGCTGAAGTTCCCCGTGTTCGTGAGGATTTCGGTTATCCGCCATTAGTTACTCCTACCAGCCAAATCGTTGGCACTCAGGCAGTTCTCAATGTTCTTGCAGGCGAGCGTTATAAGATGGTTCCAAAAGAGTCTAAGGCTCTTCTCAGAGGAGAATACGGAAGACTTCCTGCTCCCGTTAATGAGAGTGTTCGCAGCAAGGCAATCGGTAGTGATGCTATTATCACTTGCCGCCCTGCCGACCTTTTGAAGCCCGAGCTTGAAGGCTATGCTAACGAAATGAAGGAGAAGGGAATAGGCAAATGCGCTGAGGATGTTTTGAGCTACGCTCTTTTCCCGCAAGTTGCTGAAAAGTTCTTCGCAGTTCGTGATAAAGCTCCTGAAGACGAAAACACTGTTAGAGAATTAGTTGTTGAAGATTTAGGATTATAATAAAAAAATAAACCCCCAATTGGGGGTTTATTTTTTTATTAATTACTAGTGCTTTTTAAAGCCACGGCGTTCTCTACCGCCTTTTCTTTGTGGCTTTTGTTGCGGAGCTTCATCAGCATCTTCCTCAACAACAGCACCGTTAATCTCAACTAAAGCATCACGTCTTGAAAGGTTTATTCTTCCTTGGTCATCAATCTCGGTAACTTTAACGAGAACCTGGTCGCCAACATTAACAACATCTTCAACCTTCTCAACTCTCTTTACATCAAGCTTAGAGATATGAACAAGGCCTTCTTTTCCGGGAGCAATTTCAACAAATGCGCCGAAGGTCATAAGTCTTGTAACCTTACCGCTGTAAATAGCGCCGATTTCGGGGTCATTAGCAATAAGATTTACAATTTCAATAGCCTGGCGAGCCTTATCAATATCAAGGCCTGCAACATAAACATGTCCATCTTCCTCAATGTTGATGGTGCACTCGCACTGCTCTTGGATAGACTGAATAACCTTGCCTTGCTTACCGATAACATCGCCGATTTTATCGGGGCTGATAACGGTTGTGAGCATCTTGGGAGCGTATTTCGAAAGCTCAGCTCTAGGCTCGGGGATGCACTTAAGCATAACATCATCAAGAATATGAAGTCTTGCTTTATGGGTCTTTTCAAAGGCTTCCTTAATGATAGCTGGAGTAAGACCGTGAACCTTTAAGTCCATCTGAATTGCGGTAATACCGTTATGAGTTCCTGCAACCTTAAAGTCCATATCGCCATAGAAATCTTCAAGTCCCTGAATATCAACCATGGTCATAAAGTCGCCGTAAACGCCTTCATCGCCTGTGATAAGTCCGCAAGAAATACCTGCAACAGGAGCCTTAAGCGGAACACCTGCAGCCATTAAAGCTAAGGTTGAACCACAAATAGAACCTTGAGAGGTTGAACCATTCGAAGATAAAACCTCAGATACAACTCTTATAGCATAGGGGAAATCCTCAACGCTCGGGATAACGGGAACAAGAGCTTTTTCAGCTAATGCGCCATGACCGATTTCACGTCTACCGGGTCCACGTGAGGGCTTGGTTTCGCCAACCGAATAAGAGGGGAAATTATAATGATGAATATATCTCTTGGAGGTTTCTTCATCAAGACCATCAAGCTTTTGAGCTTCGCTAACAGGAGCTAAGGTTGCGATTGAAAGAACCTGAGTTTGACCACGGGTGAACATACCCGAGCCGTGAACTCTGGGAAGTAAATCAACCTTTGCGTCAAGAGGACGGATTTCGTCAATACCACGGCCATCAACACGCTTTTTCTCGTCCTTAAGCCAAGCACGAACAACGTGCTTCTGAATGAGATATAAAATCTCATCAATTTTGCCTTCCTGACCTTCAAACTGAGCGTCATACTTCTCGTGTAAAGCATTGCTGATAGGAAGTAATGCAGCATCACGAACAAGCTTATCATCAGTATCAAGAGCCTTCTTAACATCCTCGATGCAGAAGTCTTCCATCTCTTTGAATATAACGGGGTCGGGGTCGTTGGACTCAAAGTCAAACTTGGGTTTGCCAATCTCAGCAACAATGCTGTTGATGAACTTAACAACCTCTTTGTTAACCTCATGACCTGCCATAATGCAGTCAAACATTAAGTCATCAGGAATTTCGTTACCGCCTGCCTCAATCATAGCAACCAAATCTTCGGTTGAAGAAACGGTTAGGTTAAGGTCGGAAACAGCTCTTTGCTCTAAAGTGGGGTTGATAACGATTTCGCCGTCAACAAGACCAACGCTTACGCTTGAAATAGGTCCTGCCCAGGGGATATCAGAAATAGCAATAGCGGTTGAAACGCCGATAGCGGCAGCAACCTCGGGTGAACAGTCAGGGTCAACCGACATAACAGTTGCAACAACCGAGCAATCGTTTCTCATATCCTTAGGGAACAAGGGACGGATGGGACGGTCAATACAGCGTGAAGCCAAAACAGCCTTGTCTGAAGCCTTACCTTCGCGGCGTGTAAAAGAGCCGGGGATACGACCTACCGAGTACATTTTTTCTTCATAGTCAACCGAAAGGGGGAAGAAATCTACACCTTCACGGGGTTTTGCCGAGG
>CAJGDQ010000058.1 GCA_904502215.1 Clostridiaceae bacterium | reverse complement strand
CTAACAAAATCATTATCAAAATTAAGGGAACGGTCAGTGTTATTAATATTTAAGGTAACCTCGCAAAAACCGTGAGGACGGCGGGTTTCTGTGCCGCCGAAGATAACATCCTCCATAGATTGTCCGCGAAGGCTTTTGGTTGACTGCTCGCCAAGCACCCAACGAACAGCATCCGAAATATTACTTTTACCGCTTCCGTTAGGACCAACAACGGCAGTTATACCCTTACCGAATTTAAGAACCGTTTTATCCGCAAAGGATTTAAAGCCCTGAATTTCAATTGAGCTTAACAGCATTCTTATTACACTTCCCTTTCGATTTCAATTTCTAGTTCATTAAGATTTTCTAAGGGAGAAACTTTGCAGTTATATCCCTTTTCTTTTAAAATTTCTATATTAGTTTTCCTTTGGCCTATCATTTTAGAAACATCGGATTTATTAACAAAAATTTTGTAATTCCCTTTGTCTTCCAACATATTTAATGCTTTATTAAGCATTATTCTTGACTGACAAAGCTCACTAAAAGCCGGATGCCAAGGACCTGCTATATAAGCGTTTTCCTCGATGGAATGAAGTCCTAAACGAATAACCCTGATACCAACACTAGTAAATTTTTCATAAAGATATGAACATAATTCAACTGCTTCCTCAAGGCTTTGTGGTTGATAAATTTTATCACTATATAAAGCCGCAAGATATGTATCCTTTAAAACAATAGTCGGATAAATACGCAAAGTATCGGGTTTAATAGCAATAACCTTTTGGGCAGTTTTAGAGATTGATTCTTCAGTTTCGCCGAAAAGCCCTGTCATAATTTGAAGACCTAACTCAAACCCATAATCCTTGATAAGCTTTGAAGCTTTAACAACATCCGATACCGAATGGCCTCTATTATTAAGCTTTAAAACCTTATTATCAAGACTTTGAGCACCGAGTTCAATAGCGGTAACCTTATATTCTTTAAGAAGAGATAAAATCTCCTCATCAATAGCATCAGGTCTTGTTGAAATGCGAATACCTTTCGCATTTCCCTCTTCAACAGCTTTTGAAGCTGCCTTTAAAAGAGTTAGCATATAATTGCGGTTAATGGCGGTGAAGCTGCCGCCAAAGAAAGCAATTTCGGTAACCTCAGGGTTAAATTTCGGCGAGGTTTTAGCTGCCTTTACGGCCTTTAAAACATCATTTTCTCTAGGTGCTTTTGCAGTTCCCGTTATATATCTTTGGTTGCAAAAGCTGCATTTATTAGGACAACCGATATGCGGAACAAAGATGGAAATATTAGCGTGTTTAAGGCTCATATTTCGGCACCCATAAGGCTTAATGCCTGCTTTGCCGCCATTTGCTCGGCCTGTTTCTTGGATTTGCCCTTGCCAACACCAATAACATTGGAATTGAGATGAACCTCAACAGTGAAAATTTTATCGTGGTCGGGACCCTTTTCATCGGTTAAATAATAGGAAACCGATTCCTCAGGATTTCTTTGAATAATCTCCTGCAAGGCGGTTTTATAATCTTTAAAAACCTCATCATCGGTGTGCTTCAATTCATCAAGAATGAAACGCATAACGTGGCGTCTTGCAATATCTATGCCACCATCAAGATACATAGCCGCCAAAACTGCCTCAAAAGCATCGGCAAGGATTGAGTCCCTTTCTCTGCCGCCATTCTTTTCTTCACCTTTGCCGAGTCTTAAAAAATCCCCCATTTGAAGTTCTCTTGAAAAACTGCAAAGGGATTTTTCGCAAACCAAGGAGGCTCTGAGCTTAGTAAGCTCCCCCTCAGGCAAGGAAGCAAAGTTTTTATAAAGATAATCAGAAACAATGATTGAAAGCACCGAATCTCCTAAAAATTCAAGTCTTTCATTAGAGGTAACTCCATGTCGGACCTCATTAGCATAAGAAGAATGGGTTAAAGCATTAAGGAGTAACTCTTCATTATTAAATTGATAATTTAGATTTTTTTCTAATGCTTTCATAACAACTTCCTTTAAATTTCTGAAAGATTTGCTGAAATAGTTTCAATAACACCCTTTTCGGTGAAAACAACTGCCTGTCTAATTGCGTTTTTAATAGCCTTAGCGTCCGAACTTCCGTGCGCCTTAATAACAGGTTTTCTAACACCCAAAAGCGGAGCGCCGCCAACCTCAGAGCTATCCATCATACTCTTAAGAGCATATAAATCTTTTTTGATAACCAAAGCGGCCAGCTTATTAAAAATATTTTTATAAAGAGCGCCTTTTATAAGCTTAAAAAGTGTTGAAGCGGTTCCCTCTATAAGCTTGAGAGCGATATTACCTGTAAAACCATCGGTTATAACGCCATCGCAAACACCCTTAGGCATTTCTCTCGATTCAACATTGCCAACAAAGTTAATTGGAGCTTGACTTAATAGCTTATAAGCTTCGGTTTGAAGCTCTGTTCCCTTTGTATCTTCAACGCCAATATTTAAAAGGCCGATTTTTGGGTTATCAATATTTTCAACCTTGTTTAAATAAACACTAGCCATTATGCCAAACTGCTGAAGCATTTCAGGTCGACATTCAGCGTTAGCTCCCATATCCATAAGCATATAATGGCCTTTAGGTGAAGGGATAAGGCCTGCGAGTGCCGGTCTTTTAACACCCTTTATTCTTTTTATAAGAAGAGTTCCCCCAACAACAATAGCACCTGTTGAGCCTGCCGATACAAAGGCATCTGCTCTATCTTCACTAAGTTCTTTAAAGGCAATAGCCATCGAGCTTTCCTTATGAGCCTTTAAAAGTGAAGTTGGCTCATCGTGCATAGAAATAACATCAGGCGCATCAACGATAACAAGCTCTCCAAAGAACTCAAAACCGTTTTCTTTGATAATATTTTCAATTTCCTCTTTTTTTCCTGTTAGAGTAATATCAACGCCGAGTTCCTTAGAAGCAATAGCTGCTCCTTTAATTATTTCAAGCGGTGCATTATCTCCGCCGAACGCATCAACAACAACTCTCATATATTTTCTCCTAAAATTCCTTTATTTTCATCAAACCATAAAAGCGAACGCTGAGAGAGTGCCGCATAACGCTCCCTCTTATCTCTAATTTTTTGGGATAATGGAGGCAAAATACCGAAATTTGCTCCCATTGGCTGAAAATTAGTTACAGTTTCATCGGTAATATACTCAAGCAAAGCGCCAAGCATTGAGATGTTTGGCAAAACAATAGGCTCTTTGCCTAAAATACTGTTAGCAGCGTTAATACCGCAAATAATTCCGCTTGCTGCCGATTCCATATAACCCTCAACACCTGAAAGCTGACCCGCAAAGTAAATCCTATTATCCTTTTTTAAGGATAAATCTCGGTTTAAAAGTTTTGGGGAGTTTATGAAGGTGTTTCGGTGCATAACACCAAAACGGACAAACTCGGCATTTTCAAGACCCGGTATCATAGAGAAAACTCTCTTTTGCTCAGGGAATTTAAGGTTGGTTTGAAAACCAACTATATTATAAAGCGAGCCCTCTGCGTTTTCTTTTCTTAGTTGAACTGCCGCCCAAGGTCTGTGATTAGTTCTAGGGTCGGTAAGACCAACCGGCTTTAAGGGTCCGAAACGAATAGAATCTTCCCCTCTTTTAGCCAAAATCTCTATCGGCATACAGCCTTCATATACAGTTACAGGCTTATCAAAATCCTTTAAAGGAGAACCCTCGGCAGAAACTAGTTCCTTATGAAATTCTTCATATTCAGCCTTATTAAAGGGGCAGTTAATATAATCATCAGTTCCCTTGCCATAACGAGATGCCGAGAAAGCCTTGGTCATATCAATGCTTTCGGCAGTTACGATAGGAGCCGCCGCATCAAAGAAACTCAAATTCTCGCTTTCGCAAAGTCTTGAAATATTTTGTGCCAATTCCTCATCGGTTAACGGACCTGTTGCTACAACGCAAATACCCTTTGGTATTTCATTGGCAACCTCGTTTATAACCTCAATATTTGGATTGCTTTTGATTTTTTCGGTTATAATCCTTGCAAACTGTTCCCTATCAACTGCCAAAGCTCCGCCTGCAGCAACCGAACAACTATCAGCAGCCTCAAGACAAAGCGAGCCGAAACGGCGCATTTCTTCCTTTAAAAGACCAGCCGACGAATCAACCCTTGAAGCTTTAAGGGAGTTTGAGCAAACAAGCTCAGCAAAATCGGAGTTCTTGTGGGCAGGGGTCATTTTCTTAGGCTTCATTTCGATAAGAGAAACCTTTATTCCCCTCTTTGCAATTTGCCAAGCCGCCTCGCAACCCGCAAGACCTGCACCGATAACTGTTATTTTTTCCATTTTAAACCTACTTTTTAGAGGATTTTACCTGTCTTGTAGGGCAATCGGCATTCATACAGAATTTTCTGCCTCTAACACCTGCGATAAGGAAACCACCGCATTCGGGGCACTTTTCACCTGTTGGAACACCGGGAGCGGCAAAATCACACTTAGGATAGTTAGAGCATCCATAGAATTTCTTGCCCTTTTTAGAAATTCTTTTTACGAGCTTTGCTCCGCATTTAGGACAGGGCTGTTTAACCTCATCCTCGGGAACAGGCTTGGTGTTTTTGCAATTCGGATAATTAGGACATGCTAAGAACTTACCATAGCGACTTGTTCTAACTACCATACGGCTTCCACATTTTTCGCAAATAACATCTGTTTCAACAGCAGGAACCTTAACTCTCTTTCCGTCAAGCTCCTTTTCGGCCTTTTTATAATGCTTATCAAAGTCCTTATAAAAATCAGCCATTGTATCAACCCAGCCTAGCTCACCTTCACTGATTTTATCAAGTTTAACCTCAAGACCCGCAGTGAACTTAACATCAACAATTTTATTAAAATACTCAGTTAACAGGTCAACAACAACCATACCTAGCTTTGTTGGCTTAAGAGCCTTTTTCTCACGCTCAATATAATCACGATTTAAAATATTCGAAACAATAGGAGCATAGGTTGAAGGACGGCCAATTCCATTTTCTTCAAGAGCCTTAATAAGAGTAGGCTCAGTAAATCTTGCGGGAGGCTGAGTGAAATGCTGATTAGGAGTTAAATCACGAAGCTTTAAGATTTCGCCCTCGCTCATCTCAGGAAGGCTAACCTCATTTTCACTCTCTTCATCCTTACCCTCCTCATAAAGAACGGTAAATCCATCAAAACGAACTGAATATCCGCTTGCCTTAAAGAGATAATCTCCTGCCTCGATGTTAACGTTAACTGTATCCTGAATGCAAGCTGCCATCAAAGAAGCTATAAAGCGTTCCCAAATGAGTTTATATAACTTAAACTGCTCAGCAGTAAGTGCACCCTTAACATCCTCGGGAGCTAAATCAATAAGGGTTGGTCTGATAGCCTCATGGGCATCCTGAGCGCCGTTTTTAGTTTTAAAATAACGGGGAGTTGAAGGCAAATACTTAGCGCCAAAGCGGTTTTTAATATATCCGTTAGCAGCGGCTCTTGCCTCTTCGGAAATTCTTAATGAATCGGTTCTCATATAGGTTATAAGACCTGTAACACCGATTCCGGGAATTTCAACACCTTCATAAAGCTGCTGAGCAATACGCATTGTTCTTTGACCTGTAAGTCCAAGCTTTCTTGAAGCTTCCTGTTGAAGAGTTGAAGTTATAAATGGCGGTGCAGGCTGGCGGTTACGCTTGCCTTTTTTAATCTCAGCCACTTTATATTCAGCGTTTTCAAGACTCGAAACAATACCATCGGCAACATCGCCATTAGGAATTGAATCTATCTTGTTGCCATTTTTATCTGCAAAAAGCTTTGCGGTGAAGGTTTTTCTGCCCGAAGCTAATTTCGCATCAATAGTCCAATACTCTTCGCTTATAAACTTTTCAATTTCTCTTTCCTTTTCAACAATAAGGCGAAGAGCAACCGTTTGAACACGGCCTGCCGAAAGACCGCTTTTAACCTTTTTCCAAAGGAAAGGACTAAGCTTATAACCAACAATTCTATCAAGCACACGGCGTGCCTGTTGAGCATCAACAAGGTCGATATTTAATTTTCTAGGTGCTTTAATGCCGGCAGTTACTGCCGACTTTGTAACCTCATTAAAGGTAACCCTGTTTAGAGCATTCATATCAAGGCCTAAAATTTGAGCCAAGTGCCAAGAAATAGCCTCACCCTCTCTATCAGGGTCGGTTGCGAGATAAACTTCATCACATTCAGCAACAGCCTGTTTTAAGGAAGTGATTAGCTCTTTCTTATCCGCCATATTGATATACTGCGGTGCAAAATCATTTTCTATATCAACACCAAGTTTTGATTTCGGCAAATCACGAATATGACCCTTAGAAGCCATAACCTTATACTCGCTGCCGAGATACTTCTTGATTGGTTTAACCTTTGAAGGAGACTCAACAATTATAAGCTTTGACATAAATTAACCTCCGTTACAACTTTTCATACATTCCACCCGGAATTGCTTTTATAAGCATTTCCATTTCGAGTTCGGTAAGAGCAGAAATAATTGAATCACCATCAATTCCGCATCCCGAAATATCCTCAGGTAGAAATTTTTGCTTATCTAAATAATTATATACTATTTTTGCCTCTTTGGAAAGGGTTTCAGGCAAATTTTTTTCAATTTTTTTATAACTTTTTTCTTTATTATCCAAAATAGGGCCATCAAATG
>CAJGDQ010000057.1 GCA_904502215.1 Clostridiaceae bacterium | reverse complement strand
TGGTATGCTTATGGGTCAGGGCAAGCGTGAAGAGGCTGAGGAAATGAAACGCCTTGTTAATGAGCAGGCGGCTGAACTCAAGGCCCTTGAAGAGAAAGAAACCGAGCTTCAGAAAAAGGTTACCGAAATTCAGATGAAGATACCTAACATCGTGGACGAAAGCGTTCCTGTTGGTAAGGATGACAGCGAAAATGTTGAGGTAGAACAGTTTGGCGAGAAAACTGAGGCTAACTTTGAAATTCCTTATCATACTGATATCATGCAGCTTTTTGATGGCATTGATAAAGAATCGGCAGGCAGAGTTGCAGGTGAGGGCTTCTATTATCTTATGGGTGATATCGCTCGTCTTCATTCGGCAGTTACCGCATATGCCAGAGATTTTATGATAGATAAGGGTTTCACCTATTGCATTCCGCCCTTTATGATTAGAAGTAACGTTGTAACCGGCGTTATGAGCTTCGAGGAAATGGATGCTATGATGTATAAGATAGAGGGCGAGGACCTTTATCTTATCGGCACGAGTGAGCATTCTATGATAGGAAAGTTTATTGATACTATTACCCCCGAGGAGAAGCTTCCCTTAACTTTAACAAGCTATTCACCCTGCTTCCGCAAGGAAAAGGGAGCTCACGGAATTGAGGAAAGAGGAATTTACCGTATCCATCAATTTGAGAAACAGGAAATGATAGTTATATGCAAGCCTGAGGAGAGTATGGATTGGTTCCATAAAATGTGGAGCTACTCGGTTGAACTTTTCAGAAGTCTTGATATTCCTGTTAGAACTCTTGAATGCTGCACAGGAGACCTTGCTGACCTAAAGGTTAAATCTTATGATGTTGAGGCTTGGAGCCCCAAACAGCAAAAATATTTCGAGGTTTGCTCCTGCTCTAATTTGGGCGATGCTCAGGCTCGCCGCCTTGGTATCAGAGTTAAGGGTGAGGATGGCAAGAAGTATTTAGCTCATACCCTTAATAATACCGTTGTAGCACCCCCGAGAATGCTTATTGCATTCCTTGAAAATAATCTTCGCTTTGATGGTGAGCATTATAGCGTGCTTATCCCTGAGGCTTTGCGTCCATATATGGGTGGGAAAGCTATTATTACTGATAAAAAATAATTTTAAAACCCTCGCAAAAGCGAGGGTTTTATTGTATGCATTCTTTGGGGCTAATGCCATATTCGGTTTTGAAATTGCGAAAAAAGTTTGTATAGTCCTTAAATCCGCAAAGGTGGCTGACTTCGGTTGGAGAAATGCCATCCAAAAGCAAAGAATAAGCAATATTCAGTCTTTTTAAAATTATATATCTATGAATACTGGTTCCAACCGATTTTTTAAATTCATGGGATAGATAATATTTGCTGACAAAGAAATGCGAAGCTAAATCATCTAGGGAAAGGTTTTCGCTGTAATGCTCGCCTATGTATGCTAAAACATCCGAGATAAAGGTTGAGGTTATGTATTTTTCGGAAGAGGCTTCAACTCTGGAAATTGAAAGGCGATTAAGCTGAGTTAAAAGTTGCAAAAGAATACCATAAGCATAAGCCTTAGAACCAAAATCATCCTTGTGATATTCATTTACCAATTTATCGAAAAGGGGAAGAAGCTCTTTTCGCTCAGTTGAGGATAAGCGGTAAAGCTTTTTATCCTGCTCAAAGCATTTTAAGAGTAATCCATTTTCAATGTTAGAAAGAAAGGTTTTATCAAGCCAAAGAACAATTCTTTCGTATGTGTTGGTTTCTTCTTTGGGGAGGGGTTTATGAAGCTCGGTTGGGTTAATAAGGAGAATATCACCTGATTTTAAGTGATAAACACTACCCTCAACCCAATAATCAACATCGCCATCTAAAAAAAGAAAAATTTCATAGAAGTTATGAAAATGCACTTCCATATGCCTGGTTTTTATATCAAGATAATGAAAAATTTCATAGGAATCGCAGTTCATATCTTGCCTTGGGTCAAAGCCCTGTGGCTTTCTTTGCATTTTGCTCACCTCATAATTATTTTACAGCAATTTTTGCAATATGTCAAACAATTTTCGCAATTAACATTGTAAAAAGAATATGTTATATTATAAAAAAGATTGAAAATAATGTTTGGAGGCGAGTTTCTTGGATATGAAGTTATCTTTCCGTTGGTATGGAGAAAGCGACCCCATTTCTTTAGAGTATATCTCTCAAATTCCGGGTATGCGTTCGGTGGTTTCGGCCGTTTATGACGTTAAGCCCGGCGAGGTATGGCCTGAGGAAAGCCTTGCAAAGATGAAAGAGGAGTGCGAAGAAAACGGTCTTGTTTTCGATGTTGTTGAATCTATCCCTGTTTGCGAGGATATAAAGCTTGGCAGAGGCGATATTGATAAGCTCTTAGAGGTTTATTGTGAAAACATCAGAAGATGTGCGAAATACGGTATTAAGTGCGTTACTTATAACTTTATGCCTGTTTTCGATTGGACCAGAACTCAGCTTGATAAGAAGGCTTCCGATGGTTCAACAAGCCTTGTTATGTATTGGGAGCAAATGAAGGGTCTTGACCCTCTAAAAGATGATATTCATCTTCCGGGTTGGGATTCCAGCTATACTCAAGAAGAAGTTCGTGAACTAATCTCGGCTTACGGCGAGCTTGGTGAAGAGGGACTTTGGAAAAACCTCGAGAGATTCCTTAAAAAAGTTATCCCTGTAGCCGAAGAATGCGGCGTTAGAATGGCTATTCATCCTGATGACCCGCCATACCCCATCTTTGGAATACCGAGAATTATCACCAATGAAGCAAATCTTGATAGATTTTTGAAATTGGTTGATAGCCCTGCAAACAGCCTTTGTTTCTGCACAGGAAGTCTTGGTTGCGCTAAATTCAATGATATTCCACGTATGGTTAGAAAATATGCCGAAATGGATAGAATAGCATTTATGCATATTAGAAATGTTAAGGTGATGGAGGATGGCTCTTTCGAAGAGAGAGCGCACCTTTCCTCTTGCGGAAGCCTTGATATGCATGAAATAGTTAAAGCGCTTGTTGATAATAATTATAGCGGTTATGTTCGCCCTGACCACGGAAGAATGGTTTGGGGAGAAGAGGGCAAACCGGGTTATGGCCTTTTTGATAGGGCTCTCGGCGCCGCTTATATTAACGGACTTTTCGAGGCTTTAGAAAAGGAGAAGAAGAATGGTTAAGAATGTTTTGAATACCGACCTTTCAGGCAAGGTTGCCGTTGTAACAGGTGCAGGCGGAGTGCTTTGCAGTCATTTTGCAAAGGTGCTCGCCAGGGCAGGAGCTAAGGTTGCGCTTTTGGACCTTAATTTCGAAGCCGCCGATGTTTATGCCAAGGAAATCGAGGCCGAGGGCGGAATAGCTAAGGCTTATGCTTGCAATGTTTTGGAAAAGGATATTTGCGAAGAGGTAGCTTTAAAGGTTAAGGAAGAACTGGGCGACTGTGATATTCTCATTAACGGAGCAGGCGGAAATAACCCAAGAGCCACAACCGATAAGGAATACTTTGAGCTTGGTGATATAGATGCCGATACCAAAAGCTTTTTCGATTTAGAGGCATCGGGAGTTGGTTTTGTTTTCAATCTTAACTTCCTTGGAACTTTAATTCCAACCCAATGCTTTGCTAAGCAAATGGTTGGAAGAGAGGGTTGCAATATCCTAAATATTTCCTCAATGAACGCTTATACCCCTCTTACCAAAATCCCTGCTTATTCGGGAGCAAAGGCTGCTATATCTAACTTTACTCAGTGGTTGGCAGTTCATTTTTCAAGGGTTGGAATCCGTGTTAATGCAATAGCACCCGGATTTTTCTCAACCAAGCAAAATGCAAAGCTTCTCTTTAATGAGGATGGAACACCAACTGCGAGAACGGGCAAAATCTTAGCCGCAACTCCTATGAACCGCTTTGGCGAATCAGAGGAACTTGAGGGTGGACTTTTATTCTTGCTTAATAATGAGGCTGCAAGCTTTATAACCGGCGTTGTTTTGCCGATAGACGGCGGATTTTCCGCTTATTCAGGAGTGTGATAAAAATGGAAAAATTTATACCTGTTGTTGTTATCAAAGAAATCGGCGAGACCGATAAGATTTTAACAGCGCTTAAGAACAATGGAATTAACTGTGCTGAAATCACTTTTAGAACCGCTTGCGCTGCTGAGGCTATTGAATATGCAAGCAAGAATTATCCCGATATGAGCATCGGCGCCGGCACGGTTATCAATGCCGAACAATGTGAGGCGGCTTTAGCTGCAGGTGCTGAGTTTATTGTTTCCCCCGGTCTTTCGGTATCAGTTGCTAAAATTTGTAACGAGAGAAATATCCCTTATTATCCCGGTTGCGTTACCCCCACCGAGATTATGCAGGCTTTAGAACTTGGAATTACAACTGTTAAATTCTTCCCTGCAAATATCTATGGCGGCTTAAAGGCACTTAAGGCTTTATCTGCTCCATTCCCGCAGGTTAAGTTTATCCCAACAGGCGGAGTTGACAGAAGCAATATTGATGAGTTTTTAGCATTTGATAAAATTGCAGCTATTGGCGGCAGTTTCTTTGTTAAAGAAGCACTTGATAAAATGGAGGGTTAAAAATGAAAAGAGTTGTTACTTTCGGCGAGTTAATGTTAAGACTTGCTCCCAACGGATATTATAGATTTTTCCAAAACGATCAAATGCAAGCCACCTTTGGCGGCGGTGAGGCTAATGTTGCTGTATCCCTTGCGAATTACGGACTTGATAGCGTTTATGTTACCAAATTACCTAAACACGCTATTGGTCAGGCTGCAGTTGATAGCCTTCGTTATTTTGGGGTTGATACCTCGAAAATAACAAGAGGCGGCGAGAGAGTTGGTATTTATTACCTAGAAAAAGGTGCTTCTCAGCGTGGTTCTGTTTGTATTTATGACCGCAAATATTCGGCTATTCAGCAAGCTTCAACTGCTGACTTTAATTGGGATGAAATTTTTGAGGGAGCTGATTGGTTCCATTTCACCGGTATCACTCCCGCTTTAGGCCCAAATGTTGTTGAAATTTGCAAAGAGGCTTGCAAGGCTGCAAAGGCAAGAGGTGTTAAGATTTCTTGCGACTTAAACTATAGAGGTAAGCTCTGGACAAGAGAAGAAGCAAGAGAAGCTATGAGCGAGCTTTGCAAATATGTTGATGTTTGCATTTCTAACGAAGAGGATGCAAAGGATGTTTTCGGCATTGAGGCTGAGGGAAGCGATATCTATGGAGGCAAGCTCAACCATGAGGGTTATAAGAGCGTTGCAAAGCAGCTTGCTGATAAATTTGGCTTTGAAAAGGTTGCAATAACCCTTCGTTCATCCATTTCTGCTAATGATAACGACTGGGCAGGAATGCTCTATGACGGCGAGGATTATTATTTCTCCAAGTCCTATCATCTCCATATTGTTGACCGTGTTGGCGGTGGCGATTCTTTCGGCGGCGGACTTATTTATGCTTTACTTAGCGGTAAATCCTCTAAGGATGCTATTGAGTTTGCAGTTGCAGCATCGGCTCTTAAGCACTCAATTGAGGGTGATTATAACAGAGTAGGCGTTGCTGAAGTTGAAAAACTTGCCGGTGGCGACGGCTCAGGCCGAGTTCAAAGATAATTAAAATTCTCGATATAAAACCCTAACGGGATTTTCGATATACACCTTTTAGGTGTTCGATATGTTGGCTCACTCGATATGCCCTGCGGGGCGAGAGGGAATTTATATCATATCGAATTTACCGAAAGGTAAATATATCGATTTTGATGAAAGACAAAAATATCGAATTGCGAAGCAATATATCGAAAAAAGACCTATGATGAAAACATCATAGGTCTTTTTTGCTAGTTATGATATAATTTTTTGGTTTGGTATTTTGGCTCGAAGGTTATATTTATTCCGAGCTTTCTGAAAACATTTTCATCAACTCTCGAGAGTATAACGCTCGAATGAGCCTCAAGGCCTTTGAGCTTAAACGCTTGGTCGAGAGCTGTTTTGGCAACATCACTCGTTGCGGCGCAAATTGAAAGGGCGATTAAGATTTCATCGGTATGAAGTCTTGGGTTATGGTTGCCCATAATCTCGGTTTTAAGGCGCTGAATAGGCTCAATAATTGTAGGAGAGATGAGGTTTATCTCATCGGGTATTCCTGCTAAATGCTTTAAGCAGTTAAGCAAGAGAGCTGCTGAAGCTCCGAGAAGACTTGAGGTTTTACCTGTGATAATTGTTCCGTCAGCAAATTCTAACGCTACGGCAGGGCTTGAGCTTTCATCGGCTTTTTTGCGAGCGGCTTCAACAACAGGTCGGTCTTTTATCGAAACCGAAGCCTGTTTCATAAGAAGCTCAATTTTAGAAACATCCGATTGCTCGCCCATACCCTGCCTAAGATTTACAAGGGAAGCGAAATATCTACGGATAATCTCTTGCTTTGCAGCATTGCAAACTGCCTCATCATCGCTTATTGCAAAGCCAGCCATATTAACACCCATATCGGTTGGGCTCTTATAAGGCGATTCGCCGAGTATTGCCTCGAGCATAGCGTTCAAAACGGGGAAAATCTCAATGTCTCTATTATAATTAACTGCCATCTTGTCATAGGCTTCAAGGTGGAAGGGGTCTATCATATTAGCATCATTAAGGTCGGCAGTTGCGGCCTCATAAGCGATATTAACGGGGTGTTTAAGCGGAATACTCCAAATAGGGAAGGTTTCGAACTTG
>CAJGDQ010000056.1 GCA_904502215.1 Clostridiaceae bacterium | reverse complement strand
TTACCTACGAAAGCTTTATAACCAAATTTAATGCCGACCTTGCTAATACTCTAGGCAACCTCGTTAACCGCACAGTTGCTATGACCAATAAGTATTTTGATGGCAAGGTTAAAAAGGGCGAAATAACCGAGGAATGCGATAAAGAGCTTATCGCTACCGCTGAGGATACCATAAAGGCTTATTACAAAAATATGGATTCTTATCATAATGCATTAGCATGTGAGAGCATTATGAACCTCGCAAAGAGATGCAATAAGTATATTGATGAAACAGCTCCTTGGACTCTTGCAAAGGACGAAGCTAACAACGATAGGCTCTCTGCTGTTCTTTATAATTTGCTTGAATGCATCCGCTTGCTATCTATTATGCTCTCCCCCATTATGCCTGATAGTAGCCAAAGCATTAATGCTCAAATTTGCTCCAACAACAATACCCTTGCTTTCGGCGAGGTTGAGGATTACTCAGTAGGCACTGCTGTTCCTCTATTTGCACGTCTTGATGCTGCAAAGGTTTTGGAAGAAATAGCAGCCGAACAGGAAGCAAAAGAAAAAGAAGCAGTTGAAAATGTTGCAACTTTAGCTCAAATTTCAATCGATGATTTTATTAAGGTTGAATTAAAAGCCGCCAAAATAGTTGCTTGCGAGCCTATTCCGAAAGCCAAAAAGCTTTTGAAGCTCACCCTTAACGATGGCACTAACACACCAAGAACTGTGGCTTCAGGTATTGCTAAATGGTATACCCCTGAGGATTTAATAGGACACACTGTTATCGTTGTTTCAAACCTTAAACCTGCTAAGCTTTGCGGAGTTGAATCTAACGGTATGATTTTAGCTGCTGACTGTAATGACGATGATGTTAAGGTTATTTTCATTGATGGTGTTCCCGAGGGCTCTAAGATAAGATGATAGAATTTTTAAACGAAACACCCCTTGAAAAACCTCTTATATTTGATACCCACGCTCATTATGATGATGAAAGATTTGATGAAATAAGAGATAAACTGCTTTCAACACTAACTAAAAATAGTGTTGGTGCTGTTATATCCTGCGGTTGCGATAAGAAGTCTTCAATAAAAGCTCTCGAAATGGCCGAAAAATATGATAATGTTTATGCGGCTGTTGGAATTCATCCTTGCAACATAGATAGCGGCACAACTATTAAGGAAATCGAAAAATTAGCAAGCAATAAAAAATGCGTTGCTATAGGCGAAATCGGGCTTGATTATTATTGGGTTCAGGATAACAAACCTCAGCAAAAAGAGATTTTTATAAAGCAGTTAGAACTCGCAAAAAGATTAGAGCTTCCTGTTTTAATCCACGATAGAGATGCCCATGCCGATACTCTCGAAATCTTAAGAGAATATAAACCTAAAGGGGTTGTTCATAGCTTTTCGGGAAGTCCCGAAATGGCTAAAGAGCTTATAGATTTGGGACTATATATCGGCATTGGCGGTGTTATAACATTTAAAAATGCAAAAAAATTGCCTGATGTTGTTAAAATGCTGCCAATGGATAGAATGTTGCTTGAAACCGATGCTCCTTATCTTACCCCAGTGCCCTTCAGAGGCAAAACAAACCATTCGGCAATGATTTATTTTTCGGCCGAAAAAATTGCCGAAATCAAAAATGCAACAACTGAAGAAATTTTGAAACAAACTTTTCTTAATGCCGAAAATTTATTTTTAAAATAGAATAAGCACCCCGTTTTCAAGAAATAATAATCTTGAAAGCGGGGTGTTTTCAATGGATAATTATAATAACAAAAATCAGAATAACCAGAATAAGAACGACCAGAACAAGAATAATCAAAATAAAAAAGACCAAAACAAAAAGGACCAAAATAAGAAGGACAACTAATGTTTTGGCAATAAATATCCACCCGCTATGCGGGTGGATATTTCATTTCCTTTTCAGGCATAGCCCTAAGCAACACTAGCTATGCACAAGTGCGTTTTAAGGTTAGCCTGCCAGCCATGCACGTTTTACTAGTTACCAGTAAACTGATTTAATAAATACTCGGCTCCCTCTGATGAGGGAGCTGTTGAGCGTTAGCGAAACTGAGGGAGATAATAACCAAACTTGAGATCTCATCTATAGTTTTTCTCTCCCACCGTATTTTGCTTCTCAAAATCCACCTTCCTCGTCAGAGGGAGGCAAAACCACATTTTACAATTTTTTATTATTCATCGATTAACCTTTTTTGAACCACGCAACTATCACATAGTTTTCGTTATACAACAAAAAAGAGCAAATGGTTTTTCTAAAATTTGTATGCTTCTTTATGGAATTATCTGTTTAAAATAAGCTTTGTTAGCTCAACGGGCTCAACAATTTTGCCGTCCTTATAAACTCTCATATTGCCCGAAGCAATCTCATCAATAAGGATAACCTCACCGTTGTTATAACCGAACTCAAACTTAATATCCCAAAGGTCGAGACCGATAGATTTTAAATCATCAGCAACAATATTTGTAATCTTTAAGGTTTGCTCCTTCATACTTTCGAACATAGCAGGAGTCATAACACCAAGAGCTGCCAAGCCTTCGCCGGTAACGAGTGGGTCGCCCTTCTCATCGTTCTTGAAGGTGCACTCAACATAGCCACCCTCTAAAACAGTGCCGTCAGCCATATACTCACCATAACGGCGAATAAAGCTTCCGGTTGCAACCAAACGGCAAATAACCTCTAAGCCATGACCGAAAACAGTTGCAGGAAGAACTTCCATTGTTGCGTTCTCAAGGTCAGCACCTACATAATGAGTTTTAATTCCGGCTTTTTTAAGAAGCTCAAAATAATGAATAGAGGTTTCAAGATTAGCCTTTCCAATACCCTCAATTGTTAATCCAACAGTATTCTCGCCGGGGTCGAAAACACCGTCTTTACCTGTGCAATCGTCCTTGAACTTGAGCATAACATTGCCGTTTTCAAGCTCATAAACGTCCTTAGTTTTTCCTTCATAAATTTTTTTCATTTTGAAACACTCCTTAATTAATAGCCGTAATTCGGCTCTACTATATTATCAACCTTGAACTGATTTATAGCATATTTGCTAACCTTTGGCTCAAGTTTTTTAGCATAATCTTCGATGGTTTTCTTATATTCCTCATCAGCGATGAGATGGCGAGCGGTCATATCAAGATTTTCAAGATAATAATCATCTGCGGTTATATCCTGCTTAACCGCCAAAACAAAGCCGGACTTATCTTCAAGTTCTATAAGCTTAACCTCACCAACTGCCATATCTTTAACTGTTTTATAGTTATCGTTAGCATAGCTGGTGCCCTCAGCACCTAAGATGGTTGCATATTTATCCTTGGGTCCTTTTTCCTCGTTTTCGGTTGGAACCTCGGCTTGATTTCCGTTATATTCCTTATAAACCGCCTCAAAGGTTTTAGTTCCTTTTTTAAGAGCGGTTACATAGCCTTCAAGCTTTTCCTTAAGAAGCTTTTTATCGGCATCGGTATCCTCAGAACCATAAGAAGCGTTAATAACATTTGCTATAATAAAGTTATCGTAAATCTTGGTTTTAACGGTGCCAGCTTCAATAGCCTTCTCGCCCTTTTCACCATAAAGGAACTCAAAGTATTTCTCAGAATAATAGGTATCCTTCATATAGTCAGCATAGGTCGCCTGACTAACTCCGTTAGGCTCAAAATATGCAGAATAACCGTAACTCGACCAATAGTAAGAAGCATACATATTTGCGTTGTTTGCCTCTTCTTCAGTAAGTTCAAGCTTGTTTTCTTTGCATAAAAGCTTATAAGCGGCAATGGTTTTAAGATTTTCTATAGCTTTATCCTTAACCCATTCATCAAAAGGTTTTTTATCAATCTTCTTTTTAGAATAATCTATAGCCCCTGATGATTTTTCCTCATCAGTTAAGATTTCATTAACCTTATTTTGAGCCTCGGTTTTTGCATTGATAAGAGCGCAAGCATAATATGCCGAGGTGAACTCAACCCCATTAATTTTGACTGCTATTTCGCCCTTTTTATGAATACATCCTGTGAAAGAAAATGCCATAAGCACACCTAAAACAAGAGCTATGATTTTTTTGACCAATCTCATAACATACCTCCGAATATTTACAATAGAATTATTATACAACAAACTTTTTCAAATGTCTACATTTTTTTAAACTATAACCATTACAATGCTTTTCCCATTTCCGAAACCAAATCGCTCATTTTCTGACCTTTTTTAAGCCTTATATTATAAACGGGTTTACCTGTTACACTAAGCATAAATCTTGGTCCAAAATACTCCGATAGCTTTGAGGCAATTTCGGGTTTTATTGAATTTATATGCAAAACGGCAGTATTTGCAGTTCCGGTTATTTCAGCTATATCGGCCGCCGCCGCTTTGTTTCTTAAAATTGAAATATCAATAAGACCCATAACCGAGTTCGGCGGCTCGCCGAAGCGGTCGCAAAGCTCATCAATAACATCCGAAGCATCGTCATCCGTTCTAATCGCCGCAATTCTCTTATAAATGCCAAGCCTTGCCGAAAGGGATTCAATATAGCTTTCGGGTATATGCGCCGAAACATTGAGGTCGATAGTGCAAGGAATATCATCCTTAACAGGCTCTCCATTTTGCTCATTAACCGCATCAGATAAGAGCTTCAGATACATATCATAGCCTACCGATTCCATATTGCCGTGCTGGTCGCCACCCAAGATACTGCCCGCTCCCCTGATTTCAAGGTCTCGCATTGCTATCTTAAAGCCCGAACCAAACTCTGTATATTCACGAATTGCCTCAAGTCTTTTAGAGGCAATATCGCTAAGCTGTTTATTCTTACCAAAGCAAAAATATGCATAGGCTCTTCGAGGAGAACGGCCAACCCTTCCCCTTAACTGATGAAGCTGACTTAGTCCCATTCTATCAGCATCCTCGATAATAAGGGTATTGGCGTTGGGAACATCAACTCCCGTTTCAATTATAGTTGTGCAAACTAGCAGGTCTATCCTATGCTCTAATAAATCCTCCCAAACCTTAGTAAGCTCATCTTCGCTCATCTTTCCGTGAGCAATTCCAATACTAACATCAGGAAGCTTTGCTTTGAGCCTTGCGGCGCAACGTTCAATGCTTTCAACCCTGTTATGCAAATAATAAACCTGCCCGCCTCTTCGAATTTCCTTATTTATTGCATCAATTAAAACACCTTGATTATATTCAAGCACATAGGTCTGAACGGGGTGTCTATCCCCGGGCGCTTCATCTATGGAAGACATATCCCTAAGGCCCGACATTGCCATATTAAGAGTTCTCGGTATCGGCGTTGCACTTAAGGTTAATATATCAACAAAGGGATAAAGTTCTTTAAGCCTTTCCTTTTGGGCAACACCAAAACGTTGCTCCTCATCAATAATAACAAGACCGATATCCTTAAAAGCAACATCCTTTGATATGAGTCTATGAGTTCCAACAACCATATCAAGTCTTCCGCATTTAAGGTCAGAAATAATCTTTTCCTGTTGCTTCTTAGAAACAAATCGGTTTAAAAGTTTAACCGTTACGGGCATTTCACCGAAGCGGCGGACAATAGTGTTATAATGCTGCATCGCAAGAATTGTTGTTGGCACTAACAAAGCGCACTGTTTACCCTCACTTATGCACTTAAAGGCGGCTCTTAAAGCTACCTCGGTTTTGCCAAAGCCAACATCTCCGCAAAGCAGTCTATCCATCGGAACAGCTCTTTCCATATCCTGTTTTATCTCATTAATACAACGAAGCTGGTCCTCAGTTTCCTCATATTCAAAGCGGCGCTCAAAATCATTTTGAAGGTCAGTATCAGCCTCAAAAGCATAACCCTTAACCGACATTCTCTTGGCATAAAGCTCGGTTAATTGTTTTGCCATATCACGAACAGCCTTTTTGACTCGGCTTCTTGTTTTTTGCCATTCGCTGCCGCCTAAACGATGGATTTTAACAGCGCCATCCTCGGTTGCCGCACCAATATAACGGGAAACCAAATCAAGCTGGGTTACAGGAACATAAAGAACATCGCTTTTTGCATATTTAATCTTTATATAATCCTTGGTAACACCTGCATTTGTTATGCGGTTAATACCATCAAAAATACCAATACCGTGGGCCGTATGAACAACATAATCGCCCCTTTTAAGCTCATCTAAAGAGCCGATTTCCTTAGCGTTTTTAGGTCGTTTATTTTTGCGTTTGCCTTCGGATGCAATATACCTATGGGTTATGAGCAAAAACCTCGCTGATGGAATTTCAAAACCGCTTGAAAGTCCACCTGTCATAACAGTTACTCCGCCTGATATTTCATTGGCAGAAGATGCAAAAACCGCATTTATACCCTTTTCTTCAAGGGTATTACTAAGCACCTTTGCCGCCTTTTGTTCACCCGCAAGAATAACAACTGTGCCCTTATTCGAATGGATATATTCAATATCCTCAAGCAAAACATTTATATCGCCCGACCAACAGGAAGAGCGTTTAAAATTGAAATTGATTATATCCTTAACCTTTAAAAGATATGAACTCCTCGGAAAATTTTCAAGAATAACCGAATACTTAACCGAGCTTAAAAATTCCGATTTGCTAAGATAAAGTTTCGCAGTTTTGCCGTTTAAAAATCCCTCTTCAAGAAAGATTTCAATATCGGCCGACTGCTGAATTTCCATATTATTTAGTCTATCGCTTATATTTCCGCTCTCACTCAAAACTATAAGGGTA
>CAJGDQ010000055.1 GCA_904502215.1 Clostridiaceae bacterium | reverse complement strand
GCATAGATTTTGCCGCCAAAGTGCAAAATTCCAGTCCGGTTGTTGCACGTTGGGATGAATATATGTCAGATATTTTGATTATGGAAAAAGACCCGCTAACAGGAGCACAACCTCTTCTTGAACAGGTTTTCTCCTTCGACTGATTCACAAAAGGCTTGACCTCTCGGTCAAGCCTTTTTCGCTAGAATAACGTTGTTACCCAATAAATAACCCCATACACAACACTCGCTACTGTTCCATATACAATCACAGGTCCTGCGATTTTGAACATATTAGCACCAACACCTAGGACAAAACCTTCATTTTTAAATTCTATTGCAGGCGATACAACGGCATTTGCAAAGCCTGTTATCGGCACTAATGTTCCCGCTCCCGCACGTTTTGCGATTTTTGGGAAGAGACCAAGTCCCGTAAGCAAAGCGGCAATAAAAATTAGTGTTACGGGGACTAACATTTTTATTTGCTTTTCAGTTGCACCAAAATACCCATACAATTCCATAAGTAACTGACCTATAACACAAATTAAACCACCAACAATATATGCCCATAAAAAATCCTTAAGCTTTGACGATGGCGGTGAAAGCTTTTTTGTTAATCTTCCGTATTCCTTGTTGCTTATATTCATAAAAAACACTCCCTTTGCTTTATTTTAAGCATAGAGAGCGTTTTTATTCTTAAATAATTTCTATGGTGTTAATTGTAACAGGAGTTACGGGTTTATCAGCAGCACCAACCTGCACATCGGCTATTGCATCAACAACATCCATACCCTCCATAACCTGACCGAAAACAGTATGTCTAAAATCAAGCCAAGGAGTGCCGCCAAGCTTTTCATAGGCTTCAACAGTAGCCTCAGGGAAGGCTTCGGGCATTGCTCTCATTTGCTCTGCCATTGTTGGAGGAAGCGACGAAGCCTGAACAATAAAGAACTGACTTCCATTAGTATTAGGGCCTGCATTTGCCATTGAAAGAGCGCCTCTGAGATTATGAAGAGCAGGGTCAAACTCATCTTCAAATCTCGGTCCCCAAATAGACTCGCCTCCCATACCTGTGCCGGTTGGGTCGCCACCCTGAATCATAAAATCTTTAATAACCCTATGAAAAATAAGACCGTTATAATAGCCATTTTTAGCGTGGGTTAAAAAGTTTTCAACAGTTTTCGGCGCTTCTTTAGGAAACAATTTAATTTTAATATCTCCCATAGAAGTTTTCATAATAACCGCGGTATCTCCGCTTTCAATTTGTTTTAATTGATAGTTTTCCATAAATATTCTCCTATATCATTTTTTATTATTCTAACTAAAAACACAAATAATTGCAATATAAATTTTTTCTCTTGTAATTTACCACTATATATTGTATAATAATATAAATATTTTAAAAGGGGTAATATATTATGAAATGTCCTTTTTGCGGCTTTGAAGAAAGTAAGGTTATCGACTCTAGACCTACCGATGAAGGTCAAAGAATCAGAAGAAGACGTGAATGCTTGCAATGCACCAAGCGTTTCACCACCTATGAAATCATCGAAAGTCTTCCGATTATCGTTATAAAGAAGGATAAATCGAGAGAAACTTTCAATAGGGACAAGCTTATGACAGGCCTTCTCAGAGCTTGTGAGAAACGCCCTGTATCCTTTGATACTCTTGATAATATGATTGATGAAATTGAGATTATCATTCAAAACTCACTTGACCGTGAGGTAAGCAGTGAGCGTATCGGTGAGCTTGTTATGGAAAAACTCAAGAAGATTGACGAGGTGGCCTATGTTCGTTTCGCATCGGTTTATCGTCAGTTTAAGGACATTAACACCTTTATGACTGAGCTTAATAAGCTTCTTAAAAACGACTGATTTTAGGAGACACCATGGAAAACAATCTAAAACTTGCCCAGCTTTTATTACCGGGTATCGATAAAACTCCCGAATATTATGAAAACCTTTACCCTGCCCGTGATTTAGAGGAAGGCGCCAGGGTTGTTCGTATAGCACCTAGTCCAACAGGATATCTTCATTTAGGAACTCTTTTTGCAGCTCTTGTTAACCGCATAACCGCAACTTCTTCAGGCGGTGTTTTCTTCACCCGTATTGAAGACACCGATAAAAAGCGTGAGGTTGAAGGCGGTATTGAAGATATTATCGGCGGTCTTGACCGCTTTGGAATTAAAATAGATGAAGGCTTTGTTTCAGGCACCGAGCAAAAGGGTGATTATGGCCCTTATCAGCAGAGTAAAAGAGCCGAAATATATCAAACCTTTGCAAAGCAACTTATCATCGAGGGCTTGGCTTATCCTTGCTTTTGCACCGCTGAAGATTTAGAGGGTGTTCGCAAAATTCAAGAAGAGCAAAAGCTTCGCACAGGATACTACGGCAAATGGGCAAAGCACAGAGATATAACCTTTGAAGAGGCAAAAGCCCTTATTGATGAGGGCAAGCCCTTTGTTATCCGCCTCAAATCCCCGGGAAATGAAGAAAACCGCATAAAATTTGAAGATACTATCAAGGGCAAAATTGAAATGCCCGAAAATGATGAGGATTTTGTTCTTTTAAAATCAGATGGTATTCCAACCTATCACTTTGCTCATGCGGTTGATGACCACTTAATGCGCACTACCCACGTGCTTAGAGGTGATGAATGGATTTCTTCAGTTCCGAAACACATTCAGTTATTCAAGCTTTTGAACTTCAAGGTGCCAAAATTCGGCCATATTTCCCCGATTATGAAGCTTGATAACGGAGCTAAGCGCAAAATCTCCAAGAGAAAAGACCCCGAGGCTGCGGTTTATTTCTTTGCTGAGCAGGGTTATGATAGCGAAAGCGTTATCAACTATCTTATGACTGTTGCCGCTTCCGACTTTGAGGATTGGCGCAGAGCTAACCCCGATGCATCTTACAAGGATTTCAAATTCAATCTTAAAAAGATGAGTGTTTCGGGTGCTTTATTTGATGAAAATAAGCTTATCGATGTTAGCAAAAATATGGTTTCTAAAATGTCAAGCCACGTAGTTTTCGAGAAACTTAGCGACTGGGCAAAAGAATTCGATAAGGAATTTTATGATATTTTAACTGCAAACCCCGATTATTCGAAGGCTGTTTTGGCTATCGACCGTGACTCAGTTGCAAAGCCCCGTAAGGATATCGCAAAATGGAGCGAGGCTAAGGATTATTTCTCTTATATGTTCAAGGAAACATATAAAGAGAACTATGAATTGCCCGAAAACATTAAAGCGCAAGATGCGATTACTTTCCTTGAAAAATATAAGCAAATATATTCTCCTGCGGATGAGCGCCAAGAATGGTTTGAGCGTATAAAATCGATTGCAGTAGAAATCGGTTTTGCGGCTGAAACCAAGCAATACAAGGCTTCTCCCGAAGAATTTAAGGGCCATGCAGGCGATTTGAGCACTGTGCTTAGAATTGCAATAACAGGCAGAAGAAACACTCCAGACCTTTGCAGTATTATGCAGGTTTTGGGATATGATGAATGTATAAACCGCATCGAAAAAGCAATTAATTCTATTTAAGGACTAACATTTATGGAAGATATTAAGATTATTGAAGAAAATATGACCCCCTCTAACTTTATTCATGATTTCATTGATGAAGATTTAAAGGAAGGGGTATATAATAAGGTTCAAACCCGTTTTCCGCCCGAGCCTAACGGTTATTTGCATATAGGTCATGCCAAGGCTATTTGCATCGACTTTGCAACTGCTGAGAAATACGGCGGAACCTGCAATTTGCGTCTTGATGATACCAACCCCACCAAAGAAGATGTTGAGTATGTTGACGCAATTAAAGAGGATATCAAATGGCTCGGCTTTAATTGGGACAATGTTTATTTTGCCTCCGATTATTTCGACTTTATCTATGAATGCGCTTTAAAGCTCATTGATAAAGGTCTTGCATATGTTGATGAATCATCTGCTGATGAAATTCGTGAAATGCGAGGCACCTTAACCGAAGCCGGCATTAACAGTCCATATAGAGATAGACCTATTGAGGAAACCAAGGACCTCTTCAAGAGAATGACTGAGGGTGAATTTGAAAACGGCGCTATGGTGCTTAGAGCTAAAATTGATATGGCTTCTTCCAACATCAATATGCGGGACCCCGTTATTTATCGCATTATGAAGGCTCATCATCATAGAACAGGTGATAAATGGTGCGTTTATCCTATGTATGACTTTGCGCATCCATTAAGCGATGCTAAAGAGGGTGTTACCCACTCCCTTTGCTCTTTAGAGTTTGAAAACCACCGTCCCCTTTATAATTGGTTCTTAGAGGTTCTCGAAATTCCAACTCCACCCCGTCAGATAGAGTTTGCAAGAATGAATGTTAACTATACATTAACCAGCAAGCGTAAATGCTTGAAGCTTGTTAATGATGGTTTGGTTTCAGGTTGGGATGACCCAAGAATGGCAACCATTTGCGGTATGAGAAGAAGAGGCTATCCTGCCGAGGCTGTTCGTGCATTTGTTGATAAGATTGGCGTTTCTAAGGCATATAGTGTTATTGACTATGCCCTTTTAGAATCTTGTGTTAGAGATTATCTTAATGAAAATGCTGAGCGCGCTATGGCGGTTCTTCGTCCCCTTAAAGTTATAATCGATAACTATGACGAGGATAAAACCGATATTATCGAGGTTGATATTAACCCCAACAAGCCAGAGCTTGGCAAAAAGGCAGTTACCTTCTCAAAGGAAATCTTTATCGAGCAGGATGACTTTATGTTAGACCCACCCGGTAAATATTTCAGACTTTGCCCTCAAAAAGAGGTTCGCTTAAAGGGTGCTTATTATATTAAGTATGCTTCCCACGAAACCGATGAAAACGGCAATATTACCGCAGTTCACTGCACCTATGACCCCGAAAGCTTTGGCGGTGAAACACCTGACGGAAGAAAGGTTAAAGGCACTCTCCATTGGGTTAGTGCAAAAACCGCAGTTGATGCCGAGGTTAGACTTTATGAGCGTTTATTCAATGTTCCGAATCCTAGTGATGAGGAAGGCGTTTCCTCTTTTGCCGATAACCTTAACCCCGAATCTTTAACAGTTTTAGAAAACTGCAAGATTGATAAGGCTTTGAGCGGTGTTAAAACAGGAGATACCTTCCAGTTTATGCGTCAAGGTTATTTCACTGTTGATAAAGATAGTGCCGATAAAAAAATCGTTTTCAACCGCACAGTAGCCCTTAAAGATTCTTTTGTTAAGAAGGCTTAAATTATGACTGTTAGAAATATTTTTGATTTTCTAAACGAATTATATCCTATTAATACCGCTTGTGATTTTGATAACCCCGGTATCCTTGTTGGAGACTGTGAGCAAAAGGTTTCAAAAGCTTTAGTTTCGCTTGACTGCACACTTCATACTATCGAGGTTGCTAAAAATAACGGTTGTGAACTAATTATCACCCATCATCCCGTTATTTTTCATCCCTTAAAAAACCTTTTAAAAGGCTCGGTGGCTTATGAATTAGCAAGCAATAATATCGCCGTTATTTCTATGCATACCAATTTGGATGTTGGTGATGGTGGTGTTAACGATAGCCTCGCAAAAACCTTGAAGCTTCAAAACATAAAAACCATTGTTTGCGATGATGGCTATGTTTTAAAGGGCGGAGATGTTGAGAACACAAACGCTAATAACTTTGCCGATTATTTAAAAGAAATCTTAGGTGGAAGAATTAAGTTTGTTGATGCTAAAAAGCCTATCGCTAAGGTTCTTCTATGCGGCGGCAGCGGCGGAGATTATTTATACGAAGCTAAAAAGCATAATTTCGATGCTTTGGTTACGGCTGATATTAAGCATAACTTCTTCCTAGAGGCTAAAGATTTGGGAGTTTCCCTTTTTGATGCAGGTCATTTTAATACTGAGGATGTTGTTATTGAACCCTTAAAAGATTTGCTTCAAAACAAGTTCCCAAAAATTTCTTTCTTAAGCGACCATACAACCTTTATTGAATATAAATAAACTAAAAGCCTTTCGAAAGAAAGGCTTTTAATATTGCAGTAAAAAAGGGGTAATATAATTTTGGTGATAAAATGATAACTTCAATAGTTAGAACTGCAATTCTTTATGTTTTCATAACACTTGGCATAAGGCTTATGGGCAAAAGGCAAATTGGCGATATGCAACCAAACGAGCTGGTTATTACCCTCTTGATTTCCGAAATTGCCGCAATTCCTCTTCAGGATTCAACCCAACCCTTACTTTTTGGCATTATCGCAATTTTTGTTTTGATAATCCTTGAAATTGCCGTTTCGGTGCTTTCTATGAAAAATATCTTTATAAGAAAGCTTTTAAACGGAAAATCTATCGTTATTATTAAGGATGGAGTTATCGACCAACAGGCTATGACCGATGTCAGAATGACAGTGGTTGACCTTATAGAACTCCTTAGAGGGCAAAATGTTTTTGATATTTCAACAGTTGCTTTTGCAGTTCTTGAGGTTAACGGAGAGCTAAGTGTTTTGCTAAAATCAAAAGAACAACCCGCAACCCTTAAAGACCTTAGAATAGAAAAAAGTGAGGCAGTTCTCCCCTTGCCTGTTATTACCGATGGTAAAATCTTAAACGAAACCTTAAAGGCTCTAAATGTCAGTGAAGAAATGGTTTATAAACAGCTAAAGAAAAACAACACCAATGTTAAAAAGGTATTTTTGATGACAATGGATAAGGACGGAAATTCAACTATTATAAATAAGGGTAAAAAGGTATGAAAAGAGTTATTGCAGCAGTTGTTTTGTTGGTGGTAGTGGTTGGAACATAT
>CAJGDQ010000054.1 GCA_904502215.1 Clostridiaceae bacterium | reverse complement strand
TATTGAAGTGTATTTACTCATTTTCTATCTCCTCAGGCTCAAAAATCGGCAAAACTATGGTTGCCTTTGTTCCAACACCTTCGGTGCTTTCGATAAACAAAAGTCCCTTATGCTGTTTTATAATTTCATCCGCAACGGCAAGGCCTATGCCCGAGCCTCGAACGGTTTTATTTGCTTTATAAAATTTTTCTTTAACTCTATCAAGGTCCTGAGCGGGAATACCAACACCGGTATCGCTAACCTCAATTCTAACGCAGGCCTCTTCTTTAATCTGGTTTATAAGCACCTGACCGCCGCTCTCGGTATACTTAACCGCATTGTCAATTATATTAATGAAAACCTGTTTAATACGGTTCATATCACCCATAACCTCGATTTCCTCGGCAGGCGGGGTGAATATAAGCTCTATTCCCTGCTTCTTGGAAAGCTCGGCATACATAGAAACCGATTCTTCCAAAAGGCTGGATATATTAAATGGCTGAGAAACAACGGTTAGTCTTCCTGTTTGCATTCTTGAGAAATCAAGCAGCTCCTCAACAAGACCTGAAAGTCTATCGGCCTCTGAAAGCACAACATCAAGACCACGCTTCACAAGCTCCTCATCCGTTCCAATCGACATTTTTGCCGTTTCACCCCAACCTCTGATAGCGGTTAAGGGGGTTCTTAATTCGTGCGAAACCGAGGAAATAAAATCATTTTTAAGATTTTCGGCTTGGCTAAGCTCGGCCGCCATATAATTGATAGTATCGCAAAGCTCGCCTATCTCATCGTTTTTGGTTATCTCAATTCTCGATTCAAAATCTCCCATCGCAATTTTTCTTGCGATGTTGCTAACATCACGAACAGGGCGAACTATTGATTTAATAAAGAACAAACCCGAATAGGTGCAAAATCCTAATATTGCAAGGGATGAAACTATCATAACTATAATGAAAAAGGCCGTCATCCTATCGGCTGAGCGCATAGAGGTTATCCAACGATAAGCTCCGAGAGGGTTGCCGTTGGAATCATAAATCATAGTGCTTCCTGCCATGATTCTTTCGCCCGAAGAGGTTGTAAGTCTTGAAACTGCCGTTCCCTCATCTTTTGCTCTTTCATAATCGGGCATAGAATCGGTTGCAGTTTTAAATCCTGTTGTTGAAACAACAACCTCGCCAAATCGGTCTATAACCTGAACTTCGATTTTATCCTTATATTTGAAACCGCCCGCAATAGATATTGCATTATCCTCATAGGTTAAGGTGCTGCTTCCCGAAAGTGCAGAAAATTCATAAGCATAATCATTCGCAAGAGCTATAATTCGCTCGTTGTTAATTGAAGCAAAAAGCACCGAGAAGGCAATCGCAACAAAGGTAACAACTATCGCAACTATTAAAAAGATATTAAAAAACCAACGCACAGCAATACTCTTGAATTTAATCTCTAACTGCATCTGCCTTCTCCTTTCAAAAATTTAAAATAATAGTTAGTGGGTATTCCACTTATAACCCATACCCCAAACAGTTATAAGACGTTTTGGGTCGGATGGGTTATCCTCAATCTTTTTGCGAAGTCTTCGCATATTAACATCAACGATTTTTTCCTCGCCGTAATAATTGCTTCCCCAAACCCTGTTTAAAATATCGGTTCTATCAAGGGCTATATCAGGGTTATTGAAGAAATATTCAATCATTTGGAATTCAACCTGAGTAAGCTCTATATTAATACCGTTTTTGAGAAGTGTTCTTCTTCTTGTGTTAAGGGTGAACTCGCCAAGAGTTATATCATCGCTGACAACTGCCTGAATTTTACTCGAATGCATTTCAACTCGGCGATAGAGCGAATCAACCCTCGCCAGCAACTCGGTTGGGCTGAAGGGCTTGGTTATGTAATCATCTGCACCAAGCATAAGACCGCTAATCTTATCCATTTCCTGAGTTCTGGCAGTTAGCATAATAATGCCTAAGGTTTCGCTTCTTTTTCTTAATTCTTTGCAAAGGGTAAATCCATCCATACCCGGCATAGAAATATCAAGAAGCGCTATATCAAAGCCCTCTAAATCGTTATCATAAATATCAAGCGCCTCTTCGCCCGAGCCTGCTTCCTCAACATTATAACCAACTCTTTTGAGGTTGATAGCCTCGAACTCTCTAATAGCGGCTTCATCTTCAACTATAAGAATTCGCTTCATTTATATCACTCCTGTTCAAAAAGCTTAAAGTTTGATTTAACATTATCGAGGGTTATTCCCTCATTTCTTGCGGCTGAGGATATTCGGCAAATATATGCCGTTTGACCATCATTCATAATTTCCTCGCAGCCTTCACTCTCGTATTCGCCCTTATCCCACTCGGATTTGCTAACCGCCCTGAAATAGATAAGGCTCTCTCCAACAAGCATATCATCGGGGTTATAAAGGTAAATTTCTCTTATGCGGCTGTTCGTATCCTTAAGCACCGCAATTTTTCCTAACCAACGAGATGGCACTGTATAATAAAATCTATCATCAACATTTATCATTGTTGTTAACTGATTTGTTAACGACTCGCCGTTAAAGGAGCACCACTTGGTAAGATAAAGCTTCTCGTTAACATCCGACTGGGTAACCGAGGGAACGTTTTCTTGAACAGGGATTTCTAAAATAGAATCCCCATTTATATCAAGCGTTCTAAAACTTACAGAACGAAGGGTTTCAACTGTTTCGGCGGTATCGGCTGAGATGAGGGGGTTAACAAGAATGCCCTTATCCATATAAAGAACCTCGGTTATAGCACCTGCTCCCTTTATCTCATCAATATAAACAGCAGGCTTTCCTGTTGAAAGGGTTGAAAGGGTTGGCTCATTAAAGGTTTTAGCGGCGTTATCCAATCTGCAAGATGAAACCTCAAACTTTCCTTGCTCTCCAAGCTCTAAAACCAAGGCTGAATTTCTGGCCTCGGCAGAGGCAGTTTCAATAATGAAAATTTCCTTTTTATCGTTTTGATTTAAATCACTTGTTAAGAAATGGGTGTATTTATGCAGAATCAGTTGCTCGAGAGTATCTTCGCCCATACGATAAACTGCAAGCTGCATTTCACTTGTTCCGTAAATCTCCCAACCAACCAAGATTTCTTCTACACCATCGGCATCAAGGTCGCAAAAATCTATCCTATCAACACCGCCGGCAACAATCTTTTGCTGAGAAACCGAACTCCAACCATTATCCTCAAAGGCGATAGCATTGATATGCATTGTTACATTTTCGCCATCATTCATACTGTAAAGCGCAAAGGCCTCAAATACTCCATCGGAATTTATATCACGCTGAACAACTGCCGAACGAAAATTGCCACGAGATGGATATTTAAAGGTATAACTTCCGCCTGCGCTTTCGTTTATAGCAACGGCAATGGGAGCTAAATCTCCCGAAAGAGATGGCGGGGTTAAGAGCTCAGCAGTATCCCCTGTGAACAAATCACAGCCGCTAAGCGAAAATAACATCAAAAAAACCGATAAAACAGCAATGATTTTTCTAAACATAAAACCCATCTCCTTTGCACATAAATATTCAAGATACATTATATCACAACTCTTCTAAAAAATAAAGTATTTTTTAATTATATATATAAATAAAACCTCGGAAAAAAATTCCGAGGTTTTCAGTTCAATATTTTATGCTTTATTTTGCTCAAAAACGGCTTGATTTTTATAACCCATAGCTTGCGGGGAAGATAGAATAAACGGTTCGAAAAAACATAAAGCTTGTAAGCCTTTGAGGTGGCACAGTCGGTGTATTTCCCGTCCTTATAAAAGCCCTTTAAAACTCCGATTATATCCCCTTCTTTTACCCTTTCGATACGGTAAACATTATCCCCTCTGATAATAAACTCTTTTGGGGTTATTTTAATAATTCTATGAAGAACAAATTTATCGGAATTAGGCACTCTATAAAGCGGAACATCGCCAATTTTCAAAGGTCTTTCAACCCTCTCAATAACGGCGATATCTTTGCCGCCTCTAAGCATTGGAAGCATACTAATGCCATTAACCACAACCGCAACTTCTTTGTTTTCACTTAAGGCTTCGGCCGTTGAATTATAGTGCTTCATATCTTCAAAACTCCGCATTTTTTAAGCTCGGCCAAAAAGCTGTCAACTGCCTTTTCGAGTTCTTTTCTGGTTGCCCCTTCATATTCGTTCTCAAGAGCATCAACAATGGCTTTTTTCTCAACATCATTCTTGAGCATATTGAAAATAAAAGCACCTGTTTCGTTCATTTTAATGATTCCGTTTTTCTTGCCAAGTTCATTCCCGATAGCAACAGCAACCGTTTTATCGGCAACAACACTTGTTACAAAATTATATTTAAGCTTCATCTTTTTTCTCCTTAAAAATAGCATTATATGCGGTTTCGGCCGCCGAAATATCCATATTGCATTTGATTCTCCAAAGCTTGCAGGAGGATAAAAGCTTGTTTATAAGCTCCATTGTTAAAACCAAACTTTCAACATCTCTCGGCATATAAACCTGAGTTAAAATGCCGTTTAATGCCTCTTCCTTAGATATTTCTTCGCAAGAGTTTTGAAGGCTTCTTTCTATAAAGCAAATATGCTTTAATTCGGTTTTAGTATTGCTTCCGAAATTTTCCTTGCCCCTAAAGGGAGTGCCGAAAGCTATGGGCTTTTCATCTATAAAACGAACTATCGGCTTGTCCCCATTAACAATGGTCATTCTATCCCCCAAAAGCCTTTGCCATAAAAGCATATGGGTTGTTTTGCCCGTTCCGCTAAGCGCTCCGAAAGCAACCCCCTCGCCATCAACATCAAATAGGGCCGAATGGAGCACAAACGCCTGTTTTTTAGGCAAAAATTCGGCTAATTTTCTATAAAAAGCGGTGGTTTCAAGAACTCTATCGGGAAAGGGTTGCTCAGCAATTTCCCTTTCGGTTTCGATATCCTCTTTATTTATTCCAATCTTTAAATCGGGCTCACCTGAGGATAGATATTCGGTGCTGATTTTTTCAACCTCACCGAACAGGCCTGAATATTCAATTTTTAGTTCGGCGAGAGAATAAATCATTTTTTAACCTCTAATCTTATTTTTGCTCATCAATAGGAAGGAAAAAGCTCGGCAAAAATTCCTTAACAAAGATATCAGCCTCTTTAAGCTTTAATTCCTTGATTGATTTTTCTATTGTTTTTTCGGCAACCTTAAATTCATTATTGCCCATATCAAGCTCTTCTCTGCACTTTATAAGGGCAGAGATTTTATCAGCCGCTTTAACAAGACGGGCGGTTAATTCATCGGGGTTATAAATCTTATCAAATTCCTCTTTGAAATCCTCAGGAAGCATATCGGTTAACTGTTTTTCAGCCATAGCCTCTATCTGCTTATAAGCCCCTTTAATCTCATCGTTATAATATTTTATTGGGGTTGGTAAATCGCCTGTTATAATTTCCGAAGTATCATGAAACATAGCAACAGAAGCAACATAAGAAGGCTCGGCATTTCCGCCCAAACGGCTTCTGTTTATAATGGCTAAGGCATGGGCGATTTGAGCCACCTCAAGAGAATGCTCGCTTAGGTTTTCCCTTCTTGTGTTTCTCATAAGTCCCCAGCGGTATATATTTTTCATTCGCGACATCATAGCATAAAAATGATTTTGCAAAATAATTCACATCCTTTATTGAATATTATACCATTTACTGATATAATATCAATAGAAATATTTATAAAAAAGGTGCAATAGATGGAATTTTCTTATTTAAAGGCTATAAATCTTCGTCCGAAAAAGGAAAAATGGCTTTCAACTTTTCTTATTTCACTCGGAGTTGCCGTTTTGTTTTTTGTTCCCTTTATCATTTTAGGAGAGGGATATTTCATATTCTATGGGGATTTCAATGTTCAGCAAATCCCCTTTTATCAGCAGTGCCATGAGGCTATAAAAAACGGCAATATTTTTTGGAGCACAACAACCGACCTTGGCGCCAATTTCATAGGCTCATATAGCTTTTATTTGCTTGGAAGCCCGTTTTTTTGGTTAACCATCCCCTTCCCGAACAGCTTTGTTCCCTATCTTATGGGGCCATTGCTTATCTTGAAATTCGGCTGTGCGGCACTCACCTCATACTTTTATATCCGCCGTTTTACAAGAACACCCGAGGCTGCAAGACTTGGCGGAATACTTTATGCCTTTTCAGGATTTTCAGTTTATAATATCTTCTTCAATCATTTCCACGAGGCGATTATTTTCTTCCCGCTTCTTTTATTATCACTCGAGCTGTTAATAACCGAAAACCGCCGTTTTGCATTTGCCTTTATGGTTTGCATTTGCGCCCTTTCAAACTACTTTTTCTTCTTCGGAATGGTTGTTTTCACGGTCATCTATTTCCTTGTTCGTTTACTTTCAAAATCTATCAAAATCAAATTTTCGAGGTTTCTCGTTATTGTTTTTGAAGCGGTTATTGGCCTCTTGCTTTCGGCATTTATTCTTTTGCCCGCAATACTTGCAATAACAGATAATTACCGCCTAACAAATACCCTTATGGGCTGGAATGCCATAATGTATGGCAAGGAGCAAATTTATGCAAATATTCTTCAGTGCTTCTTCTTCCCTCCCGATATTCCCGCACGTCCTGTTTTCTTCCCCGGCGCTAATGTTAAGTGGTCATCTCTTGGCGGTTGGCTTCCCCTTTTCAGTATGGTTGGAGTTTTCACCCTCTTTGCAAAGAAAAAGGGCAGTTGGCAAAAAAGACTTCTTGGAATTTGCATTTTTATGGCATTAGTGCCTATTCTCAACAGTGCATTTTATGCCTTTAATTCGGCCTATTATGCAAGATGGTTCTATATGCCCATTCTTATAATGAGCCTTTCAACCGTAACACTCTTGGAGGATAGCAAAATTGACTGGTCGTTCGGTTATAAATGGGTGCTTGGAATTACCCTTGCCGTAACCTTTGTTATAGGTCTTTTTCCGCAAAAAGATAAAGATGAAAATATCATTTTCGGACTTTATTCTCAATCGGATGACAGGATGTATTTCTACCGTTTTTGGATAACAAGCGCCATTGCTATTGCAAGCCTTGTGATTTTAGGCTTCTTGCTTAAAAC
>CAJGDQ010000053.1 GCA_904502215.1 Clostridiaceae bacterium | reverse complement strand
GGTTTTAACTGCGATTTTTCTCGCATCAGCCATTTTCTTCACCAATAACAATTCCATCTAAATTGGAATTTCCGCATAAAAACTGCTTGGCTTCCATTACCTTTGAGCCCTCAGGCTGAATAACCAAAAGGTTAATAAATCTATCCTTGCAGGCAACGGCAAAGTTATTTTTATCAGCAAAAACAGTTCCTGGCTTTTTATTGGTTTCATTTCCAACCGAAGCCGAAATCACCTTAATTCTTTTGCCATTTAAGAAAAAATAAGCACAAGGCCAAGAATAATAGCCTCTAATGGCATTATGAATTTCCTTTGCAGTTTTAGAGAAATCCAAAAGCGCCATTTCCTTTTTAATAATTGGGGCATAAGTAGCCTCTTGTTCATTTTGTTTTACGGGTGTTATATCGCCCTTTTCGAGTGCATCCAAGGTTGAAACCATTAAATCGGCGCTAATAACAGATAGTCTTTCAAAAAGCTCTTCAGCGGTTTCATTTTCGCCTATCTTAACCTTTTCGGTTTTGAGGATATCGCCTGTATCCATACCCTCATCCATAAGCATAGTTGAAACTCCTGTTTCCTCTTCACCGCAAACTATACACCACTGAATAGGAGAGGCGCCTCTATACTTTGGAAGTAATGATGCATGACCGTTAACACAGCCAAACCTTGCAATATTAAGAATACCTTTAGGCAAAATCTTGCCATAAGCCACAACAACTATAACATCGGGAGCAATACCCCTTAAAACTTCCTCAGCCTTGCCATCCCTTAAGGTTTCGGGCTGAAAAACGGGTATACCGTTCTCCATCGCACAAACCTTAACAGGCGGTGGGGTTAGAATTTGTTTTCTTCCAACCTTTTTATCGGGTTGGGCAAAAACTGCGGCAACCTCGTGTCCCTTTTCTATTAACCTTTCTAAAGTGGCAACCGCATAATCGGGAGTTCCCATAAAAACTATCTTCATTTTTTCTCCGCTCTGTCTATATAAAGTATTCCGTCAAGATGGTCTATTTCGTGGCAAAAAGCACGAGCCTTTAAGCCCTCACCCTCAACAATGATATTATTACCATTTCTATCCTGAGCTCTAACCTTAACCTTTAAAGGTCTTTTAACCTCTTCGCATCTATCAGGCACCGAAAGACAACCTTCCCCACCTATCTGACAACCGCTTTTTTCTATAATAACAGGGTTTATAAGCTCTATTAAGCCATCCCCTGTATCAACAACACAAAATCTTCTAAGTATTCCAATTTGGGGAGCGGCAAGACCCACACCCTCGGCGTTATACATAGTATCCGCCATATCGTCTAAAATTTGAGCCAAACGCTCATCAAAATTAAGTTGAGTTCGGCAAACCTTTCTAAGAGTATCATCGCCGATTTTAACTATATTCCTTATAGCCATATTTCCTCCTACACAATGGTTTCGGGGTTTATATCAACCCAAACACAAGTGTCTTTAACAAGTTTTATATCAATAGCCTTTCTGAGCATTTCTCTAAACTCAGCATTATTTCGGCATTTTATTATCATTCTATAACGATAGCGGTTATTAACCTTTGCCATTGAAGCCGGCGACGGTCCTAAAATTATAACCTTAACATTTTTATATTCTTTTTCAATAAGCCCCTTAATATTGGAAAATACCTCGCCTATTGTTTCCTCGGCGATATTCCTATCAAGCGACTGCGCACTAACAAGACAAATATCGCAATAAGGCGGATAAATCATAAGCTTTCTGGTTAAGATTTCTTCCTCATAAAAGGCATCGTAATCTTGCTTTTCAGCCATTTCAAGAAGATTGCTATCGGTATTCATAGTTTGAACTATGGCTTTACCCTTGTTTTCGCCTCTTCCCGCTCTGCCTATAACCTGAGTTAAAAGCGAAAAGGTTCTCTCAAAGCTTTTAAAATCCTCGCTGTAACTTGCCTTGTCCGCTCCCAGAACACCAACAACGGTAACATTCGGGAAATCAAGACCCTTTGCCACCATTTGAGTTCCAAGCAAAATGTCATATTCTCCCTTAGAAAAGGCTTCAAGATATGTGGCATAAGAATCTCTCGAAACGGTGCTATCGGCATCAAGCCTTAAAACACGAGCCTCAGGGAACAAAAGCTTTAATTCCTCTTCTGCCTTTTGGGTGCCGAGCCCCATAAATTTCATATGCTCGTTTTCGCACTCAGGGCATTTTCCTCCAACCTTTTCAGAATAACCGCAATAATGACACATCAATCGGTTATTTGCCGAATGATATGTTAAAGACACACTGCAGTTAGGACAAGCCGCAACATATCCGCAGGAAGGACAGGATACATAGGTATTATGCCCTCTTCTGTTAAGCAAAATGATTGCCTGCTTTTTATCTTTGAGTGCATTATTTATCTCTTCATAAAGGGTATTGCTTAAAACACCGCTGTTGCCGTTTCTAAGCTCTTGGCTCATATCAACCGTTATAACCTCGGGCAAAACGGCATTTCCATAACGAGAAGTTAACTTATAAAGAGAGTATTTGCCTTTCTTAGCAGCAGTATAGCTTTCAAGAGAGGGTGTTGCCGAAGCTAAACACAAAAGTCCCTTATTCTTCATAACCCTAAATCTTGCAATATCCCTTGTTGAAAAACGAGGGGATTTTTCCGATTTATAGGTATGCTCCTGCTCCTCATCAATTATAACAAGCCCCAAATCATCAAAGGGAGCAAAAACGGCCGTTCTTGTTCCTATTGCAATAAGAGCTCTGCCCTCTTTAATTCTTTTCCATTCGTCCATACGCTGTCCCATAGACATAGCACTATGGAAAACGGCAATCTTATCGCCGTAACGAGCGGTGAAAATGGAAATTAGTTGAGGAGTAAGGGAAATTTCGGGCACCATAACGATAACGCCTTTTCCCCTTGCTACAACCTCATCGGCAAGGGATAAAAACACCTGAGTTTTACCCGAGCCTGTTATGCCGTAAAGCAAGGAAACCTTGCCGTTATCATCAAGAAAGTCCCCAAGCAGTCCCTCAAAAGCCTTTTGTTGCTCATCGGTTAAGACTATCTTTTTTGAGTTTTTTGCAACCTTCATTCTAATGGGAGTTCTGAAAATCTGCTTTTCAAAGGCTATTAAAGCTCCATTTTTAATAAGGGTTTCAATAACCGAGGCGGTAACCCCTGTGAAATAACAAATTTCCTTAACCGAGGCTTCACCAATTCCCTCAAGCAAACTAACAACTTCCTGCTGTCTCGGAGTGGTTTTAACACCCTCATATCCATCGGCAAGCTTCACCCATTTAGTATGCTTATCTCCAACCTTTTGCTTGGTATCAAAGCTTTTAATAAGAGCCTCTTTTAAAACCAAAGCTTCAAGTAATTCTTTAGTTATGCCAAGCTCTGCTATAAGCTTTTCTTCTTCTCTTTCTCCGGTTTTTAATAGGTATTCGAAAACTTCTCTTTCGGTATCCTCAAGCAAAGAAATCTCAAACTCTTTGTTTGCCGAATAAAAGCTTATAAGCTTTAAGCCAAGCCCCGGCGGAAGCATTGCATTTACAGCATCATAATAGGTGCAAAACAGGGTTTCCTTCATATATTTGCAAAGGGATAATAATTCTTCGCTTAAAATTCCCTTTTCATCGGTTACTGCGAGAACATTCTTAAGTCCTTTAAGCTCTTTTGGCTCAATAGAAAAAATCATTCCCTGTTTTTTTATATTGCCTTTTCCAAATGGAACTAAAACCCTTTTGCCAATCTCAGCTTTAGAATGAAGCTCAGGCGGAATTGCATAGGTATAGAGTTTATCAAAAGCCAAGGTAGCATCTTTAAGAGCTACCTGAACTGTTGGCCCTAACATAACAATTCCCCCTTAGATTAAATTAAAATAAAATTAGATTTCGGAAGCTAATTTATCAATAGCAACGCTAACAGGCTTTTCAACCGTAATCTCGCCGCTTTCTTCGGTTTTCTTGGAAATTTCACGAGCAGTATGAGCAACATCAATAACTAAGCGATATCTGTTCTCCTTGCTTTGAATAAGTTTTCCGATATTGGGATTTAACATTTTTCTAACACCTCTTTAAGTATTTGGCTTTGTTTTTTAAGCGTTAAGCCACTCGCATTAATAATGGAAATTATATCATCAACAGCGGTGGAAATATCATCATTAACAACAATATAATCGTATTCCGCAGCCCTTTTTATCTCGCCGAGAGAGCTTTCCATTCTCTTGGCGATAACCTCTTTGCTATCGGTTCCTCTGCCGGTTAGCCTTCTTTCAAGCTCTTCAAAAGATGGCGGCATAATGAAAATACTTATAGCTTCAGGAAGCTTTTTCCTAATATTTGCAGCACCGTTAACATCAACCTCGATAACTATGTCGAAGCCTTCCTCAGTAGCTCTTATAACAGGCTCCTTTGGCGTTCCGTAATAGTTGCCAACATAGCAGTTGTATTCAAGAAGCATATCCTCTTCTATCATCTTTTCAAACTTTTCTCTGGAGATAAAGTTATATTTTTCTCCCTCAACCTCGCCAACTCTCATATCCCTTGTTATAGAAGAGATAGAAAATTTAAGCTCGGGGCATTTTTCAAAAAGGCGAACAAGCAGGGTATCCTTTCCTGAGCCCGAAGGACCTGAGATAATAAAAACTGAACCCTTATTCATCCTCATCCTCCTCTTCATCTATATCCTCTTCCTCGGCAATTCTGTTAGCCAAGGTTTCAGCTTGGAGATATGTTAGAATAATATGGTCGCTGTCCATAATTATAACCGCACGGGTTCTTCGGCCGTGAGTGGCGTCTATCAAAGTGCCCCTCTCCCTAGAATCCTGAATAATGCGCTTAATAGGAGCCGATTCGGGACTAACTATTGCTATCATTCGGTTTGCCGAAACCATATTTCCAAAACCAATGTTTACCAATTTCATAATTTTTGCCTCTATTCAATGTTTTGAACTTGTTCTCTGATTTTCTCGATTTCCGATTTTATATCAACAACGATATGGGCAATCTCAACATCCTGACACTTAGAGCCAATTGTGTTGGTTTCCCTATTCATTTCCTGAACGATAAAATCAAGCTTTTTACCAACAGGACCATTTTCCTCGAGAAGAGAGGAAAGCTGTTTTATATGGCTTCTAAGACGAACCGTTTCCTCGTCAACCGCAACCTTATCAGCAAAAATAGCAGTTTCGGTTATGAGGCGTTGCTCATCAACCTTTGCATCCTCAAGAAGCTCCTTAATTTTAGCCTCAAGTCTTTCCCTATAAGCCTTAACAGTTTCGGGGGAACGAGCCTCAATTAAGCTCACCTTTGAAAGAATAGTTTCTGCCCTCGAAGAAATATCAGCTTTGAGTCTTTCGCCCTCGGTTTCACGCATAGCGATAAAACTCTTTATTGCCTCCTCGGCAACAGGCAAAACCGCCTCTAAAACCTGCTCATCATCAATTTCCTTACGGCGAAGCTTAAACATTTCACTGTTTCCGATAAATGAAGAGGCCTTAACATCGTTTTTAAGTTTATATTCTTTTGAAAGAGTTTTTAAGGCCTTTAAATATGCATCGGCATATTGGCGGTTGATTTCAATTTCGGTTGCATTTTCATTTGTATCCTCAATAAAAACCGAAGCCTCAACCTTACCCCTTGAAATGCTCTGCTGACAAAGAGCCTTTAGCTTTTCCTCAGCAAACTGAAAAGCCCTGGGCATACGGGCGCCAAACTCAAAATATCTATGGTTTACCGACCTTAATTCAATAGTTACTTCTAAGCCACCCTGAGAGCCTGAAGCTCTTCCAAAACCGGTCATACTTTTAATCATTTTTTATCCACTTCCATTAAGGGCTTGCGCCCGATAATACTACTCCATAATAGTCATATCATTATACCAAATTTAAGCCCTGATTGTCAACTTTTTAACCCAACTGTAACCTTTTTGTAAAAAAATATAGGGCGGATTTTCCGCCCTATGCCTTTTTCATATTTTTAATTTTATTTATGAGATTTTTAACGAGGGGTATCGGCTTATATTTCTTCCATGCCCAAAAAGCAAAGCATATTCCGATAATACCCAACGGAATAATACTTCCCTCTATTCCGTTAGCTCCGCCTGTTATAAAGCTGTTGCCTGAATATTTATATTTAAGCAAAGCAGGATAACCGCCTGATAAAGACATCGAGCCTAAAACAAAGGTGCTAAAAAGCGAATAGAAAAACCTTACCGAGATAGTAACAACCATAGAAGAGGTCCATTCAAGCAAAACACAAAGCAAAATGTTGAAAACTATCAAAGTTGTTATATAAATTTTACCCATTTTTAAAATATGCGAGTTTAAAGAAATATAAAGAAGGGTTGTTAAAACAACCGAAGCTATAACGCCATACTCCCTTTTATAAAGTTGGAACAGATATCCTCTAAGTAAATATTCGGTTGTGATAGCATTAAAAAGAAGAGCAGGAATCCAAAAATAAAATTGCTTCACCGCATTTATTCCCTCGAATTTAAAACTCTTGGTTGCAATCATAACCGCAATAGCAATAACAGGAAGCACAATTCCTAAAAACAGCCCTAACATAACCTGTTTAAATTTTTTCTTTTTAGAGGGAAGTTTAATGCTTTTCTTTTCAACCCATTTTATAAAAACAGCGGTTAAAAGAATAATAAAAAGCATTTGAAAGCCCTCGGAAGAAAACTTTAAAAGAGCCGAGTTTTCGGTTTTTATTGTTGGCAAAAGCGAAAAGCTAATAACTGCCAAATCGAAAAAGAAAAGCGTTTTAAAAATATTTATAAGCAGCTTTTTCAAATAAAACCCACCTTAATAAACTTTTTTTAAATTATATACCAAAACACCCATTAACGCAATCAAAACTTAAAAATTTTTAATCTCTTTTAAAATTATACTTGATTTTTTACTTGATATGAATTATAATCATAAGGTCGCACGGAGAGATGGCTGAGCTGGTCTAAGGCGCACGATTGGAAATCGTGTGTGCACTAATACTGCACCGAGGGTTCGAATCCCTCTCTCTCCGCCAGAAAAGAACCCACATTTGTCTACGACAAGTGTGGGTTCTTTTCAATGAAATAAATCCCTTGCGGGATTTGTGAAATAACGCTTCGCGTTATGAAATAGCTGTCGCTATGAAATACGC
>CAJGDQ010000052.1 GCA_904502215.1 Clostridiaceae bacterium | reverse complement strand
GGGTTTAACCGAAGCTGAACTTGAAGAGCAGGCAATACTCAGAAGAGAATATATAGAGGGATTTAAAAGAAGTCTTGTTTCCCAGCTTGAGAACACATATATTGTTGAGCCTGACGGCACCAAAAGAAAGGTGAAGAGTAAGGATGAAAATACTCTTAACTGATAGAGCAACATTAGTTTCTGATAATGATTTAGACCTTGGTATTTTTGAGCAATTAGGCGAGGTTAAAGAATTTGAAAATATACCTCGTGCGGATTTACTCGAAGAGGTTAAGGATACCAATATTATCCTTTGCAATAAAACCATTATTGATGAAGAGGTTTTTATTAACGCTCCAAACCTTAAATATGTAGGACTTTTTGCAACAGGGTATAACAATATTGATTTGGTATCGGCTAAAAAATATGGAGTTACTGTTTGCAATGTTGCAGGCTATTCAACAAATGCAGTTGCCCAACAGGTTATTGCCTATATTTTAATGCATTACACTAAAATTAACCAATATAATTCCTTTGTAAAGCAAGGCGGTTGGAAGAAGGCGCCAACATTTTGTCCGCTCGTTTTTTCAACAGATGAGGTTTTTGGTAAAACCCTTGGCATTGTTGGTTATGGTGCTATTGCAAAAGCAGTTGAAAAGGCGGCTTTAGGACTTGGTATGAATGTTTTGGTTTACACTCGCTCGAAGCATAATGAGGAAAAGTTTGTTTCCTTCCACGAACTGCTTGAGAAGAGCGATGTTTTAACTCTTCATTGCCCTCTGAATGAACAAAGCAAAGATTTGATGAATGATGAAACCTTTGCAAAAATGAAAAAGGGAGCATATTTTATCAACACCTCAAGAGGTGGAACTGTTGATGAAAATGCACTTGAAAAAGCATTACTTTCAGGTCATCTTTCGGGCGCTGCGGTTGATGTTTTAAAGCAAGAGCCGATGAATAATGAAAGCAGTCTTGAAAAAATTGATAATCTGATTATCACTCCGCATACCGCTTGGGCACCCCTTGAAACGAGAAAACGCCTTATAAAGCTGGTGTATCAAAGTCTTAGCGATTTTTTAAATGGAAAAGAAGTTAATAATTTAGCAAAATAAGGAGAGGAAGCCTATGTTTTCGAAACTGAGAAGTATCGGAATTTTCGGCATAGATTCATATATGATTGAAATCGAGGCCGATGTATCAACAGGGCTTCCTTCTTTTGATATTGTAGGTCTTCCTGATACTGCTGTTAAAGAGTCGAGAGATAGGGTAAGGGCTGCTATTAAAAACTGCGGTTTTAAATTTCCTGTTGGAAGAATAACCGTAAACCTTGCTCCCGCTAACCGTAAAAAAGAGGGCTCGGTTTATGATTTGCCTGTTTTGATTGCAATTTTAAGAGCTTCGGGGCAGTTGAAAAACGAACTCGAAAACTCGGTTGTTTTGGGCGAGGTAGCACTTGACGGAACAGTTCGCAGTGTTACGGGACTTCTTGCAATGACAATAACTGCAAGGGAAAACGGAATTTCAAAGATTTTTGTTCCATATGATAATGCCGAGGAGGCGGCTTTGGTTGAGGGGATAGAGGTTTATCCCGTTAGAAGTGTTATGGAGCTTATCAACCATATTAACGGCGAAAAATTCATAGAAAAAGCCGAGTGCCATTTAAATGAGGTGCGAGAACTTGCCTTTATTCCTGATTTTTGTGAGGTTAAAGGTCAAATTGCGGCTAAAAAAGCTTTAGAGGTTGCAGCGGCGGGTGGCCATAACTTGCTTATGCTAGGCCCTCCGGGCTCGGGTAAAAGTATGCTTGCAAAACGCCTGCCCGGAATATTGCCTGATATGACCTTTGAGGAGTCGATAGAAACCACTAAAATTCATTCGATTGCAGGAATTTTGGATAAGAAAAATCCTTTTGTAACGGCTCGTCCGTTTCGTTCTCCGCATCATACTGTATCGGCTGCTGGTATTGCAGGCGGTGGCGCAGTTCCAAGACCGGGTGAGATTTCTTTAGCTCATAACGGGGTTTTGTTTTTAGATGAGTTGCCTGAGTTTCATAGAGATGTTATGGAAGCCTTGCGTCAGCCTTTAGAGGATGGCAAGGTTACAATTTCAAGAGTTTCGGGTTCACTTACATATCCTAGCTCTATTATGCTTGTTGCCGCTATGAATCCTTGCCCTTGCGGATTTTTTGGTCATCCAAGCAAAGAATGTATATGCACTCAAAATGCCGTTAGAAAGTATCTTAACCGAATTTCAGGACCAATGCTTGATAGAATTGACTTGCAGGTTGAGGTGCCACCTGTTGAATATGCGGCGCTCAGCTCTAACGGAAAAGAGGAAACCTCGGCTGAAATTAAGGCAAGGGTAAATAAAGCACGCAAAATTCAGCAAGAGAGATATAAGGATACTGATATCACCTGTAACGCTCAGTTGACTTCTGCACTTATTAAAAAATACTGCATTTTAACCGAAGACGCTTCAAAATATCTCGCAATGTCCTTTGATAGATTAGGTCTTTCAGCGAGAGCTTATGACAGAATTTTAAAGGTTGCAAGAACTGTTGCTGATTTAAAGGGTAGCGAGATTATTGAAAAAGAGCATATTTTCTCTGCAATATCCTTTAGAAGCCTTGATAGAAAATATTGGGGTTAAAGGTATATTGAAATGATTATTTTAATAACAGGAGCATCGCATACGGGCAAAACCGCTTTTGCTCAAAAACTTCTCGAAAAACATAAATATCCTTATCTATCAATTGACCATTTGAAGATGGGTTTGATAAGGAGCGTCAATACTGACCTCACTCCTCTAAGTAAAGATGAGGATTTAACCGCATATCTTTGGCCGATAGTTAGAGAAATTATTAAAACAGCTATTGAAAATGAGCAAAATTTAATAGTTGAGGGTTGTTACATTCCGTTTAATTTTAGTGATGATTTTGAAGAAAAGTATCTTCAAAATCTCAAATGCTATTGCTTGGTTATGACCGAGGATTATATCAAAAACCATTTTGAAGATATAAAAAATTACGCTAATATTATTGAAAAACGCATTGAAGATGATTTAACGATAGAGGATGTCTTGATTGATAATGCTTTTTATTCTAAGTTTTCAAAGCAAGCTAATGTTGAATGCATTTTGATTGAGAAAGAATATAAAAATTTTCTTGTATAATTTTGCCATTCGTGGTATACTAATTATTAATAAGGGAGTAGTCGGCACTTTGTGCGATAATGTCATCATCTCGGAATATATATTCTTGGCATTATATCAAACGGCGAGACTTATCAGCGAATGCGGTATGTCTTGCCGTTTTTGACTATATTTTAGGAGGATGGGTATGATTTATCATACGAAATCAAACAAAGAAGTATTGAGTGAGCTTAATACTTCGCTAAAAACAGGTCTTTCTTCAGAGCAGGTTGCCTCTCTCCAGGAGAAATTTGGCAAAAATGTTTTGAAAGAAAAGAATAAAAAGAGCAATATCCAAAGGTTTTTTGATCAGTTTAAAGATGCAATGATAATTATTTTAATTATCGCTGCTGTTATTTCTTTTGCTATTGCTGTTATTGAGGCTAATCCTAAGGAGTTCTTTGAGCCTGCTCTTATTTTGCTCATTGTTATTATCAATGCAGTTATGGGTATGATGCAGGAAAGCAAGGCCGAAAAAGCTTTGGATGCGCTAAAAAGTATGTCGGCTCCGCATGCAAGGGTTATAAGAAATGGCGAAGAGAAGATAATTGATGCATCTGAATTAGTGCCCGGTGATATTATCAAACTCGAGGCAGGGGATTTCATACCTGCTGATGCGAGAATTTTAGAAAGCGTTAGTCTTAAATCCGAGGAATCCCCCTTAACAGGCGAATCTGTGCCTAGCGAAAAGGATGCTAATGCAGTAATTCCTGAGGATGCTCCCTTAGGAGATAGGGTTAATATGCTTTTCTCGGGTTGCTCGGTGGCTTATGGCACTGCCGTTGCCGTTGTAACCGCAACAGGTATGGACACCGAAATGGGTAAGATTGCAAATCTTCTTGATAGCGAAACCGAAACCCAAACACCTCTTCAGCAAAAATTAGCACAGCTCGGAAAGATATTGGGATTTGTAGCCCTTGGCGCTTGTGCAGTTATATTTGTTGTTGGAATTTTAAACGATATTCCACCTATGGAAATATTTATGACGGCTATCTCTTTGGCTGTTTCGGCAATTCCTGAGGGACTTCCCGCTATTGTTACAATAGTTTTATCTATCGGTGTTCAGCGTATGGTTAAAAGGGGAGCGCTTATAAGAAGACTGCCCGCAGTTGAAACCTTAGGCTCTGCTTCGATTATTTGCTCTGATAAAACGGGAACCTTAACCCAAAATAGAATGACCTTGGTAAAGGCTTATTTTGAGGGCAAGGAAATAGAGGGAATAACTGAAAATAATAGTGAAGAAATTAAAAAGCTTTTAATGTTTGGAACATTATGTTCTGATGGCTCGGTTGTTTTCTCGGATGGTAAAGAACAGCATATCGGAGACCCCACCGAAACCGCTATAGTTTTGGCAGCTCATAAAAACGGTATGCCAAAGGATGAGTTGCAAACAAAATATCCACGACTTGCAGGAATACCCTTTGATTCGGATAGAAAGCTTATGTCGGTTGTATGCGATATCGATGGCAAAAAGGTTGTTATCGTTAAGGGCGCATTCGATATGATGGCTTCCAGATGCCTGAAAGGTGATACCGAAAAGGCAAGAAATATAGTTAACGCTTTGAGTGAGGATGCTTTAAGAGTTCTTGCTGTTGGCTATAAGGTTATTGATGAAATACCCGATAATTTAACCTCTGAAAACCTAGAAAACGGCTTAACCTTTATGGGACTTCTTGGTATGATAGACCCGCCTCGTCCCGAGGCCAAAGCGGCTGTTGAAACCTGTAAAAAAGCAGGTATTAAGGCTGTTATGATAACGGGAGACCATATTGTAACGGCATCAGCAATTGCAAGAGAACTTGGTATTTTAAATGAGGGTGATATTGCCATAACCGGCGCCGAGCTTGATAATATGACCGATGAGGAGCTTGATATGAAGGTTCAGCATATTTCGGTTTATGCAAGAGTTTCACCCGAGAATAAGATTAGAATAGTTAAGGCTTGGCAAAGAAGAGGTCAGGTTGTTTCGATGACGGGTGATGGCGTTAACGATGCACCTGCTTTAAAGGCTGCCGATATAGGCTGCGCTATGGGAATAACCGGAACCGATGTTGCTAAGGGCGCCGCTGATATGACCTTAACCGATGATAACTTTGCTACAATTGTTGAAGCGGTTAGAGAGGGCAGAGGCATTTATGCCAATATCAAAAAGGTTGTTGGCTTCTTGCTTGGAACAAATATAGGCGAGGTTATAACCGTTTTTGTTGCTATGCTTTTATGGCATAAAACACCCCTTTTATCAATGCAACTTTTATGGATAAACCTTGTAACTGATAGCTTGCCTGCTATTGCTCTTGGTATGGAAGCAGTTGAAAGCGATGTTATGGAAAAGAATCCCAAGCCTAAAAATGAAGGAATTTTTGCTCACGGACTTGGTATCCGTATATTCTTGCAGGGCCTAATGTTTGCGATTTTAACACTTATCGGCTTTAAAATCGGTGAAAACGCTTTTGGTGCAAACGGCGGTCAAACAATGGCGTTTATGATTTTATCCCTTTCGCAAATAGTTCAATCATTTAATATGAGAAGCGAAAAATCGCTCTTTAAAATAGGTCCTTTCACCAATAAAAAGTTAAATCAATCGGCTTTAATTTCGATAGTTCTAACTTTGCTTGTTTTATTCACTCCTGTTTCAACTGCCTTCGGCTTGATTAGATTAAACCTCGAACTTTATCTTATTGCACTTGGTTTAATTATAGTTCCGGTAGTTGTTATGGAACTTTCAAAAGCGCTTGGACTTATTAAACACAAGCATTAAAATAAATTTTTCTGCAAATAATAAAAATATTGTTGATTTTTTAACAATTTTAAGTTATAATCTATAAGGCAAAAATTGTATTTATAAAGGAGAATTTGTAATGACTGCCAATGTAACAGTTAATAAATGGCTGGAAGAAATGAAAGAGCTTCTAACTCCCGATAATGTTGTTTGGGTTGATGGAAGCGATGAACAAAGAGAAATCCTTCGTGAAGAGGCTGTTAAGCTCGGCGAATTAACCAAGCTTAATCAGGACGTTCTTCCCGGATGCTATCTCCATAGGACTAATCCTAATGACGTTGCACGTGTTGAGGACCGCACCTTTATCTGCGCTAAAACAAAGGAGAACGCAGGTCCTACTAACAACTGGTGCGACCCCGATGAAATGTATGAAAAGCTTTACAAAATAGCTCGTGGCAGCTATAAGGGTAGAACAATGTATGTTATCCCTTATTCTATGGGTCCGATTGGCTCTCCTCTTGCTAAAATTGGTATTGAGATAACCGATTCTGTTTATGTTGTTCTCAATATGCTTATTATGACCAGAGTAAGCCTTAAGGTTCTTGAGGTTTTAGGCGACAGCAATGACTGGGTAAGAGGCTTGCATTCTCGTTGCGATATCGACCCCGATAACCGTTATATTTGCCATTTCCCCGAGGATAACACCATTATCTCGGTTAACTCAGGTTACGGCGGTAACGTTCTTTTAGGTAAGAAGTGTTTTGCTCTTCGTATTGCTTCCTATCAGGGTTGGAAAGAAGGCTGGATGGCTGAGCATATGCTTATCTTAGGACTCCAGAATCCTGAGGGCGAGGTTAAGTATATCGCTGCTGCATTCCCCTCGGCTTGCGGTAAGACCAACCTTGCAATGCTTATTCCGCCCGAGTATTTAAGAAAGAAAGGCTATAAGATTTGGACTGTTGGTGATGATATCTCCTGGATGAAGATAGGTCCTGACGGCAGACTTTATGCTATCAACCCCGAAAACGGTTTCTTCGGCGTTGCTCCCGGAACTAATGAGCATTCTAACTTCAATGCTCTCGAGAGCACCAAGAAGAACACAATCTTTACAAACGTGGCTTTAGACCTTAACGATAATACAGTTTGGTGGGAAGGTCTTAATAAGAATCTTCCTGAAAATGCACTTGACTGGAAGGGCAATCCTTGGGATCCCGCTAAGTTCAACAAGGCAGATAAGACTACTTGTGCTGCTCACCCC
>CAJGDQ010000051.1 GCA_904502215.1 Clostridiaceae bacterium | reverse complement strand
TTGCAAAATCATCTTCATATAGCCCCAAGGTATCAACCGAGTATCCCTCCTTAATCAAGGCTTTTTTTACCATTTTTAAGCGGTTATCTCCGCCAATAATTGTTATCTTTTTCATAAAAAATCAGCACCTAACTGTATATATTACAGTCTATGGTGCTGATTTAAATTTGTTATTAAATTTTCTTTAGTATTAAGGGTTGGATTTTCTATAACAAGATTTAAAAGCTCATTCAAAATCTTGCCGATTTCAAAGCCTTTATATCCTTTTTCTATTAGCAGGTTTCCGTCAATTGCTAAGTGGGATATAAGATAGGGCTCATTGTTATCAAAAATTTCTTCGAGCATAATTGCTATATCATTTGTTTCCTCACCAAAAATGCAGTTTAAAATTTGGATATAATCTTCGTAAATCTTTTTAGAAGTGAGGCTTTTTTTAATATCGGCTTTGGTTTTTGGAATTTCATCCGATAATAATTGAAGTAAAGCTTTTGCGTGATTTTTTTGGGCATTAGATGCCTTTAAAATATCCAAAACATCTAATATATTATCGCTTGAAAGATATAAAAAAGCAAATAATCTAAGTTCTTTTGGAAGAGCTTTAATTTTAATGAAATCAGGTTCTTTTGTAATTTCCAAAAATTCAAGAGAGCTATTTTTAATAAGAGGGGATAAGGCTTCAATATTTTCGCCTATAACAGCTTTTCCTAGTTCTTGGAATATTCTTTCATAGCTTATATGTTTTAGCCCATTAGCCTCGTTTAAAGCAGATTTAAGGGTATTCTCTTCGATTGAGAAGGAAAGGGTTGAAGCAAAACGGAAAAGCCTTAAAATTCTAAGAGCATCTTCTTTGAATCTAATCTCGGGATTTCCAACTGCCCTTAAAACTTTGTTTTTTATATCGGTTGTTCCATCGAAATAATCTACCAATTTTTTGTTATATGCCATAGCATTAACGGTAAAATCTCTTCGTGATAAATCCTCTTTAAGATTTTTAACAAACCTAACGCTGTCAGGACTTCGGTGATTTGTATAACCCTCTTCAAAACGAAAGGTTGTAACTTCAATGGGGGTTTTATCTATTAAAACAGTAACAGTTCCGTGTTTAATACCTGTTGGGATGGTTTTATCAAATAGGGATATGATTTCTTCGGGGGTTGCTGAGGTGGTTATATCAAAGTCGTGCGGAGTAATTCCCATTAGCATATCCCTAACGCAACCGCCAACTATATAAGCCTCATACCCATTATCGTTAAGGCAATTTAAAACATATTCAATTTTTGATGGGATATTGAACATAATTTTTCATTCCTTATAAAAAAGTGTTTATTTTTCGCTTAAAATGTAATATAATTAATATAGTAAAAAAATCGAGGTGCAATTATGAAGGAACTTCGCAAAGAAGATAAAATTATAAGTCGGGTTAAGAGAATCCATATGATAGGAATAGGTGGCAGCGGAATGTGCCCGCTGGCTGAAATTCTTCATAGCAAAGGATATATTTTAACAGGCTCAGATAACAATGAGAGCGACCCTTTAAAGAGAATTAAAGCTCTAGGGATAAAGGTCTTTATGGGCCATAATCCCGAGAATATTGAGGGAGCCGAGCTTGTTGTTTATTCGGCGGCAATATCAAAGGATAACCCTGAAATTGTTGCCGCTAATGAAAGAGGTATTCCAACGATGGAAAGAAGCCTGATGCTTGGTGCGCTAACTCGCCATTTTGATAATGTTATCGGCGTTTGCGGAACCCACGGAAAAACCACCGTTACCTCTATGATAACACAAATTCTTTATTTAAACAAGATGGAACCTACAGCGGTTATCGGCGGCCGCCTTCCTCTTCTAAATTCAAACGGAATTGCAGGCAAGAGCGAAACAATGGTTTGCGAAGCCTGTGAGTTTGTTGATACCTTCCTTCAAATGTCCCCCGATGTTGCAGTTCTTCTTAATATTGATAACGACCATCTTGATTATTTCAAAACGATGGATAATCTTATATTATCTTTTCATAAATTCCTCAAAATGTCAAGCAAAGCCTATATAAACGGTGATGATGAATTGGTTAAAAAGGCAATTGAGGGCATTGATGCTAAGATAACCACCTTTGGTTTTGAAAGCTCAAATGATTTTTATGCTAAGAATATAACTTCGGGGAAATTCGGTTTCCAATTTGATGTTATGAAGGATGGAGAAAGGCTTATAAATATTGAGCTTAAAGCCCCGGGAAGACATAATGTTCTTAACGCTTTAGCTGCATTTTCGGTATGCTTTAATGAGGGTGTAAGTGTTGAAGGCATTAAGGATGCTCTTGAAAAGTTTACGGGCGCCGGCAGAAGATTTGAGTTTTTAGGTGAATATAATGGTTTCACCTTAGCCGATGATTATGCCCATCATCCAACCGAGATTAAAGCAACCCTTAAAGCTGCAAAGGAGCTTTCTTATAAGAGAGTTATTGCGGTTTTCCAACCATTCACTTTTTCAAGAACTGCTCTTTTAAAGGATGAATTTATTGAGGCTTTGTCGGTTGCGGATAAGGTTATATTAACACCTATTATGGGTTCTCGTGAGGTTAATACCTATGGTATTTCTTCCGAAGATATCGCTTCTAAACTTTCGGATGCGGTTATTGTTGATGGCTTTGAGAATATTGCAGATAAAATAATAGAAACTGCAAAGGAAAACGATATTGTTATAACAATGGGCGGCGGAGATATTTATAAAGCGGCTCATATCGTTCAGGAGAAATTAGGATGAAAACCCTAAAATTATATGATGATAACTCTTATATAAAAGATTTTTATGCAACAGTTTTATCCTGCAAAGAATTTGGAGAAAATTATGCGGTTTTGCTTGATAAAACCGCATTTTTCCCCGAGGGTGGCGGTCAAGGCTCTGATACTGGAACTTTGGGTAATGCCAGTGTTCTTGATGTTCAAATAAAAGACGATGAAATCTATCATATAACTGATAGTTGTTTGCCTGTTGGTGATACTGTTTGTGGTGTTATAGATTGGGAGCGCCGTTTTGATTTTATGCAGCAACATTCGGGCGAGCATATAATTTCAGGTATTGCTCATAAGCTTTATGGTTGCGAAAATGTTGGTTTTCATTTGGGCGAAGCTATAGTAACTCTTGATTTTGATAAGCCTTTAAAGGCCGATGAATTGAAGAAACTCGAAGCCTTGTCTAATGAGGCGGTTTTTAAAAATCTTGAGTTTTATACATATTATCCTGATGATGAAACTCTAAAAAATCTTTCTTACCGCTCTAAAAAAGAACTTGAGGGCGATATTAGAATTGTTGAAATTGAGGATACCGATATCTGCGCTTGTTGTGCGCCCCACGTTAAAAATTCGGGTGAAATCGGTATCATTAAATTTATGTCATCTGAAAGTCTTAGGGGTGGCGTTCGCATTGAAATTAAATGCGGAACAAGAGCCTTTAATGATTATTGCGAGAAATTTGATAATACCTTGAAAATTTCTAATAAGCTTTGTGTCAAGCAAAATGAAACTGCTGAGGCTGTGGACAGGCTATTGTGCCAAATGAACGAATTAAAATTTGAACTTACAGGCTATAAAAAACAAATTATAGCAAGCAAGGTTGCAAATTTCGAAAATTCCGCCGAGATTACTGCTTGCTTTGAAGAAAATTTTGATATGAAAGAGCTTCAAGTCTTTGCGGATATGCTTTATAAAACCTATGGAGGAATAAGGGCAGTTTTTTCTAAGAAAAACGATGGATTTTCCTTTGTTTTTTGCTCAGATGAGGAAAAATTGCAAGCTTTATTTGCTCGCTTTAAATCGGAATTTTCGGTTAAAGGCGGAGGTAGAGGTAATATGCTTCAGGGAACGGTTGAGGCCCAAAAAGAAGCTTTAGAAAAATTCTTTTAAAATCTAATTAAAAATGTTATAATGATAGAAAAACTTTTTAGGAGTTATTATGAACTGGACTGAAATTTGCATCAGCATTCCAAACGAATATCTAGAGTTGGCTTCTGCCATCGCTAATATGACTGTTCCTTACGGAATTTATATCGAGGATTATTCCGATTTGGAAACTGCAGCTTGGGAAATTGCCCATATTGACCTTATTGATGAAGAGCTTATCAACAAGGATAGAAATAAAAGTATTATCCATATTTATATTTCAGAATGCGATAATGCCGCCGAGGCTTTGGAGTTTTTAAAGGCAAGGCTTGAGGCTGAGAATATTCCTTTTGAGGCTGAAACTATCGGGGTTAACGATAAGGATTGGAATGAGAACTGGAAAAAATATTTTAAGCCTATTGAGGTTGGCTCTCGCTTGGCGGTAGTTCCTAGCTGGGAAGAATATGATAACAAGGATAATAGAACCATTCTTTCTATCGACCCCGGTGCCGCTTTTGGCACAGGAACTCACGCTACAACATCCCTTTGCCTTGCTCTTTTGGAAAACTATATTGCTGATGGCGATAAAATGCTTGATATTGGAACAGGCAGTGGAATTTTGGCTATTGCATCTTGTCTTTTAGGCGCTGATAGTGCAGTTGGAGTTGATATTGATGCTCAATCGGTTAAAACTGCTAAGGAAAATGCCGAGATAAATTCTATAGCCGAAAAATGCGAGTTCTTTGTTGGCGACCTTGCGGATAAGGTTACAGGAAAATATAATATTGTTTGCGCTAATATAGTTGCCGATGTTATTATAAAGCTTCTGCCCGATGCTAAAAACTTTATGCAGAGGGATGCTTTTCTTATAATTTCGGGAATTATTGATATTAGAAGAGATGATATTCTAAAGGCAGTAAAAGATAATGGTTTTATTATTGCCGAGGAAAAGAACAGGGATAACTGGTGTGCTTTTGTATTAAAACAAACGGAGGAAAACAATGCTTGAGTTTGAGCAGCTAAAATTAAGAATAGAGGCCAATGAGGGCGAGCTGAGAGACCTTAAGGATGCCCTTGGATATGAAGCTTTATGCCGAGAAATTGAGGAGCTTGAAGCCAAGGCATCGGCGCCGGGTTTTTGGGATGATATGGAAAGCTCCCAAAAGATTTTGCAAAGAACAGGCAAACTTAAAAACACGGTTGAATCATACGATAAGCTATGCTCCTTATATGATGATTTGCTTGTGCTTATAGAAATGGGAAACGAGGAAGAGGATTTATCCTTGGTTGAAGAGGTTGAAACCTCAATAAATGAATTTGAAACCGATTTGGCCGCTCAGCGCTTGCAAACCCTGTTTATTGGAGAATACGATAAAAATAACGCTATTATAACCTTTCATGCGGGTGCCGGCGGAACCGAGGCTATGGACTGGGTTTCAATGCTTGTTAGAATGTATACACGCTGGACCGAGAGGCACGGATTTAAGGTTAAAATGCTTGATTTTCTTGATGGCGATGAAGCAGGTCTTAAAAATGCAACTCTTTTAATTGAGGGCGATAACGCTTATGGATATTTAAGGAGTGAATCGGGAGTTCATCGCTTGGTGCGAGTATCCCCATTTGATTCCTCAGGAAGAAGACATACCTCATTTGCTTCCTTAGAGGTTATGCCTGAAATTACTGATGACACTAATATTGAAATTCGTGAAGAGGATATTAAAATGGATGTTTTCCGCTCCTCGGGTGCGGGCGGTCAGCATATCAATAAAACCTCTTCGGCAGTTCGTTTGACCCACTTGCCAACAGGCTTGGTTGTTGCTTGTCAGAATGAGCGAAGCCAATTCCAAAACAGAGAACAGGCTATGAGAATGTTAAAATCAAAGCTTCTTGAAATCAAAGAAAGGGAACACCTTGAAAAAATCGAAGATATTAAGGGTGTTCAAAAGGAAATAGCTTGGGGCTCGCAAATTCGTTCTTATGTGTTTATGCCGTATACCTTGGCAAAAGACCATAGAACAGGTTTTGAATCGGGCAATATCAACGCTGTTATGGATGGCGACCTTGATGGATTTATCAACGCATATCTTAAGGCATCATCTAAGGGTGAGCTTGGTGATATAAAAGGGGAAGAAATATGAAAAGAATATTAAGTTTATGTTTAGTTGCAATAACAGCTATGTTACTTCTTGCTGGTTGTGGGGCAAATAAAAATAGAATTCTTTATTCTGAATTTAATCTTTTGGAAAACGTAACACTAGCAGAGTATAAGGGAATTAAAGTTGATACACAGTCAAAATCCTTTAAAGAAATTTATAATTCATTAATTGTTCAACTGGTTTTAGAAAATAATTTTCAGTCTGAAATTTCTGTTACCGAGGGAATAATAGATAACGGCGATATAGTGAATATTGACTATGTTGGCAAGAAAAACGGTGTGGCTTTTGATGGTGGAACAGCAAAAGCTTATGATTTAATAATAGGCTCAAATAGTTTTATAGACGGTTTCGAATCAGGACTCATTGGTAAGAATGTTGGTTCTAAGGTGAACCTTAATCTTACATTTCCTGAAGATTATCACTCGGCCGATCTCGCAGGACAAAAAGTTGTTTTTGAGGTTAAGATAAACAGTGCAAAAAAAGCGTTGGAACCCAAAGATTTTTATGCAAAGTTAGGTTATGAAACTTTTGAAAAATTTGAAGAAAATATTAAAGAAAATGCAATAGAAAACTATCTTTACACAGAATTTATTGAGAATTCTAAAGTTAAAAAATATTCTGAGAAGGACCAAAAATTCTTACTTCAGGCATGTCTTAATTCTATTGACAAGAATTTGCAAAGTCAGTCTAATATGACGCTGGAGGAATATCTTAAGTCTTTAAATCAGAGGATGGATGACTTTGAAAAAACTGCAATAAAGCAACAGGTAACACCCATGATGGATGTTCAGATGCCGTTCTATACCTTGCTTGATAACGAGGGAATAGAGGTTACTCAAAAGGAAATTGATGAAAGTATTAATAAGATTATTGCAGATTACGGAGATTCAATAGGCACAGTAGAGCAACTGAAAGAATATTACGGTGAGTATTATTTTGAAAGTTTAATCGTAAGGGAAAAGGCACTTGAATTTATCCGCAAAAATGCGAAAATAAGTTAGTATATGAGGCGGCTTTGTGCCGCCTATGTGTTTTGAAGGGGGGATTTTTTTTGCAACTTAAAATTCAAAATGGAATAGTTGAATTATCGGGAGAGCCAATTTTAAAGCAAATAGATTTTGAAATAACCGATAACAGTAGAATTGCTGTTGTTGGCCGTAACGGTTGCGGGAAAACAACCCTTTTAA
>CAJGDQ010000050.1 GCA_904502215.1 Clostridiaceae bacterium | reverse complement strand
GATATATATTTATCGAGGTTTTCGGATGATGGCGTTTTCGCAAAAAAGCTTTTCGAAGAATGCTCGGAAAATATCGAGTATATAGAAGAAAAGGGCGAAATAGTTTGCTATCTTTTTTTGCTTCCTTGCGTTATAGATGGCAAAAATGCGAAATATATTTTTGCCGTTGCAACTAAAAAGGAACACGAGGGCAAGGGCTATATGAGCCAACTTCTCAAAAGGGTTATAGAAAGAGAAGAAATTTTGTTTTTGCGCCCTGTAAATGAAAATATAATAGCCTTTTATGAAAGATTTGGTTTTAAACTGATAAAAGCAACCGCTAAGGATAATAGTTTTCCAAATCTTATTCCAAAGGGCGGTTTTAAAAATTTTGCCAAGCAAATCGAACCCGATGAGGATAACGAATATCCCTTTATGTATTTGAGTGAAACAAAATTTGATAAAGTTTATTTTGAGTATAGTATGGATTAAAAAAAGCAGACAAGCTATTGCTTGTCTGCTTTTTGGTGGAACTTCAGCACTCAAATACGAACCTTTCGGTCGAGTCGCTAATTTTAGATTAGTGCAAGACTTTAGGACGGATTGGGTGTCGAGCCACTCGACTGGTGGAGACGGTGGGGATCGAACCCATGACCTCTTGAATGCCATTCAAGCGCTCTCCCAGCTGAGCTACGCCCCCAAGACCCAATCATATTAACATATAATTCATCAGATTTCAAGACTTTTATAATTTCTTATTTGATTTTTGTTCATATATTAAAAAAGTTACTTAAATTTTAAAATTTTCACTTGACATACAGAGAAAAAAGGGTATAATATTTTTGTTGCATAAATTTTGGGGAATTGTGTAACGGTAGCACGACAGACTCTGACTCTGTTTGTTGGGGTTCGAATCCCTATTCCCCAGCCAAAAAATCGGCAAGCTTTGGCTTGTCGATTTTACTTTTTCACTATTAACCCTTCTTTTTTTGAAAGGATGCAATATTATAATGAAATTATTCATAAGTGCCGTAACAAAGTTTTTGTTAGGTGTTGTTTTAGTTGGTGCGCTTATTTTCTTGCCTGCAGGAAGTTTTGTTTTTTTAAACGGTTGGTTATTGCTTGGAGTTTTGTTTATTCCGATGTTTATAGCAGGCCTTTTTATGATGTTTAAAAACCCCGATTTACTAAAAAGAAGGCTTGAGGCTAAAGAAAAACAAAAAGAGCAGGATTTGGTTATAAAGCTTAGTGGACTTATGTTCATTTTAGGCTTTATTATTGCAGGTCTTGGTTTTCGTTTTGGTTGGTATATGCTGCCTAAAACGGCAGTTTACATAGCGGCGGCAGTCTTTATTTCGGCTTATATTCTTTATGCCGAGGTTTTAAGGGAAAATATTTATCTTAGCCGAACTATCAAGGTTGAAGAAAACCAAAGGGTAGTGGATACGGGACTTTACGCTATTGTTCGCCACCCGATGTATAGCGCAACTCTGATTTTGTTCTTATCAATGCCATTGATTTTGGGTTCTATATATTCGTTTATAATCTTTTTAGAATATCCTTTTATAATCGCAAAGCGAATAAAAGGGGAAGAGGAGTTGCTTGAAAAAGAGCTTGCAGGTTACAGCGAATATAAGCAAAAGGTTAAATACCGATTAATACCGTTTATATGGTAAAAAAACCGAAGCTTTATGCTTCGGTTTTTATTATGCTATTAACTTTTTGAGCAATGGAATTTTTGATAATATTAAACTAAAAATCCAAGAAGCAAGATATACAATAAGGGTTATAACCGGCACCGAAATCAGTGGGTTAATATCGGTTATAACTATGCACTTTTTTATGATGTTTAAAAAGAGCATATGCGAAAGATAAATGCCAAAGGTTTGGCTTGAAAATAGAGATATAATAGGGCTTTTGAAGGCTTTTTCCTTGTTGGCAAAAAGGATAAAAATGAAGGCGGTTGCAAGGATTATAAGGGCACTTTTATACCATCCTGTCGGCTCGCAAAGTCTATTGATTTTCAAAGAAACAAAATATGTAATAATTGCTGAAGCGGAAGAGGATAAAATATATCCAAAAATCAAAAGAATATTTTGTTTTTTGGAGAGCTCAATGTTTTTAAAGCGTTTATAAAGAATATGCCCTGCAATAAAGTAACCAAGATAATAAGCTGAATTTAAAAGGGGAACGGGATAGGAAATTTCAATATCTGTTTTGGTTATAAATTTGGCTAAAGGAAGAAAAGCAACCGAAAGTCCCGAAAGGCAAAACCATAATATTAAAAATAAATTTTCAAGTTCTCGGCTCATATTTTTGCACATATTTTGAATGAAAGGCAGGGCCAAATAGATGCCTATAAGCGGATACATATACCACAAATGCCTCGAGGTCATATTTGCATTAAAAAAGGAATTTGTTATAACCTTGCCGAGATTTTTTATTCCGAATCCGCTTTTGCAAAAATAGTATATTGCGCTCCAAGCGATAAGAATTATAAGAAATTTAAAAATCCTTTCAAAATATTTTTTGCGGTCAAATTCCTTTTCGAGAGCAAAAGCGCCGCTTATCATAAAAAACAAGGGAACGCAAACTCTGGCAAAAGAATTGAAAACTGCTCCAAAACCGAAGAAACTGTTTGGAATATTACCGAAGCTATTGAGATAAAGGTTTGAAACGTGGATTGAAATGGTCATTATAACCGCAAAAATTCTTATAAATTCGATATTTAGCTTCCTTTTAGTCATAATTTTGCCCCTTTCTTTTACAAAAAGATTATAACACGAATAAAAATTCATATCAATAGAGAAAAATGCATAAAAATTCAATAATAAGATTACAATTATGAAATAAATGCAAATTTTTCTTGCCAAAAATGCAAAATTTGTGTATAATGTTTTTTGTTAATATATATTAGGAGGAAAATATTATGAAAAAAATCATTTCTATCGTTATGGCGCTTGCTATGATTTTTGCTCTTTGCTCTTGCGGCACTGCAGGAACAGGCAGTGAGGCACAGCAGGGTGCAACTTCTATGGCTATGGGCACAGGAAGCCCAACCGGCACATATTATGCATATGGCGGAATTTTAGGCCAATATATTGGAAACAATGCAGGTATCAGTGTTAACGCTGTTTCTACCGGCGGTTCTAAGGACAATATTCAGGGTATCGATGTTGGTGACTATCAGTTAGGAACTGTTCAGTCTGACGTTATGCACTATGCTTGGCAGGGAACCCGCTCTTTTGAGACTGAAGGCAAAATCAATACCTTCCGCACCGTTGCAGGTCTTTATGCAGAGGCAGTTCAACTCGTAACCACCAACCCCAATATTAAGTCTGTTGCAGACCTTAAGGGTAAGAAGGTTTCTATCGGTGCTGCAGGTTCGGGTGTTTATTTCAATGCTATGGATATCCTCGCTGCTGCAGGTTTAACCGAGAAGGATATCAATCCTCAGTATCTAAACTTTGACCAAAGTGCTGATGGTCTTAAGGATGGCAAAATTGATGCTGCATTCATCGTTGCAGGCGCTCCAACTCCTGCTATTACTGAGCTTTGCATGACCAATGCTAAAACCCGCATCGTTCCTATTGATGGCGCTATTGCTGATAAGCTTATGAAGGATAATACCTTCTATTCAGTTTATAAGATTCCTGCAGGCACCTATGCTAACCAGGCTGCTGAAGTTTTAACCGTTACCGTTAAGGCAACCTTAATTGTTTCGGCATCTGCTACCGAAGATGATGTTTATAAGATTACAAAAGCAATTTTTGATAATATCGCAGATATAACAAAAGAACACGCAAAAGGTGCAGAATTAAGCCTTGAAAATGCTACTCAGGGTCTTACCGTTCCTTTCCACGCAGGCGCTGCTAAATACTTCAAGGAAAAGAATATTGAAGTTGCAGTTAAATAATTGACTGCGGGTTGATTTTCAAAAGAGTAATAGCTGCGGCAAAATCAGTCGCAGCTATTTTACTGTTTTTAGAGAAAGGCAGGAAGTTTGTTGTTATTCAAAAAGAAGAAAACGGCAGAAGCAGGTCAACCCATGGACCTAGATGCCGTTATGAAAAAATTTGATAGAGAATCCAACACAAGGGTTTGGGAAGGCACTCCTAAAATTATTGTTAATTCCATTCTTGCGTTATTCTCTCTATTTTGCATATACGTAACCTTTTTTGCAACTTGGCCGCAAGAAATAGTGCTTTCAAGTTTTATGGGTTCGATAGTTTTTGCAGGCTATTTGCTTTATCCCATAAAAAAGGGTGCACAAAAGGTTAATTATATGCCCTGGTATGATATTATTTTAATGGTTATAGGTTCAGGCTCTTTCTTTTATTATACCTTTGATGCGATGACCATTATAACTCAAGGAAGAAATTTCTTACCACATCAAATTGTTATTGGTATAATAGGCATTCTTTGCCTTTTTGAGCTTTGCAGAAGATGTGTTGGACTTCCGATACTTATAGTTGCAACCGCATTTATTATTTATGCAATCGGTTGGGGACTTACAAATCCCGATATAATCAGAAGAATAGAAACATTGTTTAGCCAACTTTTCTATTCAACAACTGCGGGTATTCTTTCAACCCCGATTAACACTTGCTCGAAATTTATAGCAATATTCATAATTTTCGGCGCATTTCTTGAAAGAACCGGAATTGCCGATTTCTTTATCAAGATTTCAAACTCGGTTGTTGGAGGCTTTTCAGGCGGACCTGCAAAGGTTGCCGTTGTAGCCTCTGCTATGGAGGGTATGGTTTCGGGCTCATCGGTTGCTAATACCGTAGGCTCGGGCTCGGTTACTATTCCTCTTATGAAGAAAACAGGCTATAAACCCGAGTTTGCAGCGGCGGCTGAGGCTTCGGCTTCAACGGGTGGCCAAATAATGCCTCCAATTATGGGTGCTGCAGCATTCCTTATGGCTGAAAACATCGGTATTCCTTATAGCAACATTGTTGTTCGCGCGATTTTACCGGCTGTTCTTTATTTCCTCGGCGTATTTATCGCAGTTCACTTAGAGGCTAAAAAAGAGGGGCTCAGAGGTTTAACTAAAGAAGAGCTTCCAAGGCTCAAACCCCTTTTAAAGCAAACCTATTTACTTTTACCTCTTATTATTTTGATTTATCTTGTTGGAACAGGTAGAAATTCAATTGCATTCGCAGCGGCTATTGCAATTATCGCAACCATCGTTGTAGGTTTATTTAATAAAGAAAATCGCATTACTCCTATGCGTGTTTTCGAAGCGCTTGCAGCAGGTGGACAGGGTATGATAACCGTTGCTGTTGCTTGCGGTGTTGCAGGCATTATTGCAGGAACTATCACTATGACAGGTCTTGCAAACATTATAATCAATGGTATTGTAGCCTTGGCCGGAAATCAGGTTATTATCGCCCTTTTCCTAACAATGCTTTGCTGTATCGTTCTCGGAATGGGTGTTCCAACAACTGCAAACTATTGCATTATGGCGGCAACCTGTGCGCCTATTCTCATTAAGATGGGCGTTCCCGATATTGCGGCGCATTTCTTTGTTTTCTATTTTGGTATCGTTGCCGACCTCACTCCGCCTGTTGCCCTTGCGGCTTATGCGGGAGCGGCTATTGCTCAGGCAAACCCGATGAAAACTGCATTTACTGCAACCAAGCTTGCGATCGGAGCCTTCATAGTTCCCTATGTTTTCGCTCTGAATCCGGCAATGCTTTTTGTTGATACAGGCGTATTTGAGGTTATTCTTATTTGCATTACCTCGGTTGTTGGTATATTTGGAGTTTCGGCTTCGCTTCAAGGCTTTTTCCTGCATAGGATGGCTTGGTATGAAAGAATTATAAGCGCCGTTGGCGGTTTGCTTTTAATCTACCCGGGAATTACAACCGATATCATCGGTTTAGCGCTAGTTGGTGCAATTGCAATTATTCAACTGGCAACAAAAAAGAAAAGCATTTTAGCATAATAATATGCAGTCCTGAAACGTTTGGTTTCAGGACTGCTTTTCCTTTGGAGCAAAAAATAAACGGAAGATTACTTCCGCTTATTTTTTTTGGCTATTTTCTTTTTGAGTTTAATGAACCATTTTGAAGAGAATAAAAGTAAAACAAATACAAACAATATCGGCCAAGCAATACGTGTTATTTGTTCAATCAAACCGTAAAGTTCGGTTGATTTATCAAGAATGTTTTTAAACAACCAAAGTAATGCACCAAGGGTAACGGCACTGCCCTCAACAGCTGAGAGAACGTAAAGAATACCGTTAGTTGTATCATTAGAATCCTTCTCATCCATCTTGCTCTTAAGTTCAATAAGTCGGTCGAGATACTGTTGATTTCTATGATATTCCTCCATGGTTTTGTTAATTCCGAATGCCTCGATAACCTGGTCGGCCTCTCTTTGAGTATAGGGATATTTATAAATATCCGAGTTCCAAAACTTCATTGTTTTTCCAAACTCAATATAAAGTTTTTCAATATCCTCGTTGGTTATTTTATCGCTTTCTTCAAGCGCCCTTATAACATGACGGTTAGTTCTGAGAAGAGCAGTATTTTGAAGCAAAACAAACTCAACAACAAATAAAACCGATGCTTCGTATTTTTCAACCCTTTTAACGATATCATTAGAGAAATCGTTAAGAATAAAGGCAATTCCAGAATGAGAAATATACGAATGATAATAATCATAGCTTGAATGGTTTGGCCCAACAAGCTCTTGTATATGCTTCGGTAAGATATGATAATCAATATGCTCGCTGTTATATGTTTCTCCCGCAAGGGCATAGCCGAGCTCGGTTGGGTTTTCGGGCATATTTGATAAACACATAACAAATTTAGTATCGCCACATATTTTAAGATTGAACATCTTGCCAAAGTAGTCTTTAATTACAACGAATTTACCAGTATCCTCATCAAGAACATTGAGATGGTCGGCAGACATCTGGTCGATAAGCTGGGTTGGAAGATATTCGTTATCGGGAATGGCAACAGTTATAATATGCAGTCCAGTTTTATTATGAACAGAAATGAAAATATGACAAGTTTCGGTTGTTACTGCTTTTTCCTCAAGATTAACATAATGGTCGTTATAACAGGCAAGCTTATATTCGCCAAGATAAAAATGCTCAAGTCCTTTAAGTCCTAAAGTATGGCTGTTGCATTCATAAGCTATATGCTCATTAATAGCATCAACATAAATTTTTCCGAAATGGTTTTCATCAGTGCAGAATTTTTCAACTGCCTCATAGCTTTTCTTCTTGATTTCGTTATATGTTCCCGAAACCATTCTG
>CAJGDQ010000049.1 GCA_904502215.1 Clostridiaceae bacterium | reverse complement strand
TTGGTTGCCGCAAAGGATATTTGGACTTTAATATTTTAAAAGGAAATAAAATATGATTTATACGAATGATAAAACAGTTAAGGTTAAAGCAGGGAGTTTAGAAATAGGCGGCGGCGCACCAATTAGCGTTCAGTCAATGCTTAATATCCCGGTTCACGATATAGAAGCTAATGTTTTACAGGCAAAGCGTTTAGAGAATGCGGGTTGCGATATTGTTAGAGTAACCGTTCCTGATAAAGAGGCTATAAAAACTGTTGAGGCTTTAAAAGAAAATATAAATATTCCGCTTGTTGCCGATATCCATTTTGACTATCGCTTAGCGCTTGAGAGCGTTGCGGCGGGTGTTGATAAGGTTAGAATAAACCCCGGCAACATAGGCTCAGATGATAAGGTTAAAATGGTTGCCGATGCTTGTAGAAAGGCTAGGGTTCCTATTAGAATTGGGGTTAATTCAGGCTCTATTGAAAAGAATATTTTAGCTAAATATGGCGCTGTTACTCCCGAGGCCATGGTTGAAAGCGGTCTTTACCATATTTCCTTGCTTGAAAAATTTGATTTTAATGATATAGTTTTATCCCTTAAATCATCCGATACTCAAACTATGTATAAGGCCTATGAGTTGGCGGCTGAGAAATGCCCTTACCCTTTGCATTTAGGTGTTACTGAGGCCGGCACTGAGGATATGGGTGTTATAAAATCGGCTGCAGGAATTGGCGGGCTATTGCTTAGAGGTATAGGCTCAACCATTCGAGTTTCCTTAACCGATGACCCCGTTAAAGAGGTTGAAGCAGGTATTAAGCTTTTAAAGGCTATCGATTTGAGAAAGGGCGGGGTAAGGCTTGTTTCTTGTCCCACCTGCGGAAGAACCGAAATCGACCTGATAGGAATTGCGAAAGAGGCTGAAAAACGCCTTATGAATTTGGATAAAGATATAACGGTTGCTATTATGGGCTGTGTTGTTAATGGACCGGGAGAGGCTGGTGCTGCCGATATTGGAATAGCAGGCGGAAAGAACTGCGGAGTTATCTTCAAAAAAGGCGAGATTATCCGCAAATTACCCGAAAGCGAGCTGCTTGAGGGATTACTTAGTGAAATAGAAAAGATGTAAACGGAGTTTTGAAAATGCAAAGGCCATCCTTTTCGGATATATTCGGAGTTTATTTATCTCAAAATATTAAAGAGGTTGAAAAGGCTGTTGTTTTAAAATGCAGTCTTGATATGGAAAACCGCTCTTTAATTGCCGAGATTTCTTCCGAAGCTTACATATCAAGGGAAAACCAATTCAATGTTATAAATGGGGTTAAAGATGCTTTAAAGCTTGATAAATGCCTTATGGAGTTCAAGTTTTCTGAAGAGGCGTTAACTGCTGAGGCAATAGCCGATTTAACGGCTCAAATCAGAATGCAAAACGCCGCCTTTAATGGATATTTTGCAGGTGCTTTGTATGCTCTTGAGGGACAAGTTGTTAAAATAACCCTCAAGCAAGGCGGATATAAAAGAATTTGCGAATTAAATTTTGAAAAAATACTTTCTTCTTTAGTTCGTGAAAAATTCGGAGTGGATATTACTGTTCAGTTTGATGGTCAATTAGAGGATGTTGAGATTGTTTTGCCAACCCCAACCCCTGTTCCTGCTCCTCAAGGTCAACCTAAAAAGGTTGAGCCACAAAAAACTATTTCCTTTGAAAAGAGGAATGACCGCCCCGAAAACGGCATAGTTTATTTAGATGAGCCAAAGCTTTTTTATGGTAGAAGAATAGATGGTAAAATCAAGCCGATGATAGAGGTTAGCGGCGATGATAAAGAAATTTGCTGTTGGGGAGAGGTTTTCGAAACCGAGGTTAGAACTATCAATACCAAGCGTGGAGAAACAAATATTTTCACCTTTTCCTTTAGCGACCACACCAATTCTTTAACGGCTACTATGTTTATAGACCCTAAGAAAATGGGTGATATAGCGCCTGTTAAAGAGGGAGCATATATTTTAGTTAGTGGCTCTTATGAGTTTGATAATTATAAAAATGAATTTATGGTTAAGCCTCGTTCTATGGCCTTGCTTCAAAAATATACCGAGAAGGATGATTATGAGGGCGAAAAGCGAATAGAACTCCATTGCCATACTAATATGTCGGCAAAGGATGCAGTTTCTTCGGCAGGGGATATAATAAGTCAGGCTGCCGCTTGGGGACATAAGGCAATAGCCATAACCGACCACGGCGTTGTTCAGGCATATCCTGCCGCTGCTGAAGCGCTTAAAAAGGTTCGCAAGGATAACCCCGATTTCAAGGTTATTTATGGCGTTGAGGCTTATTTTGTTGATGATATTAAAAATGATTTATCTAAGCTTAATTCAAAGCAAATCGGAAAGCTTAGATATCATCAAATTATTTTGGTTAAGGATTTAATAGGTCTTAAAAACCTTTATAAATTAGTAAGTTTTGCCCATCTTAATGATTTCCACGGCAGGCCCTGCACTCTTCGCAGTAAACTCGAAAAGCACCGTGAGGGACTTATAATCGGCTCTGCTTGCGAACAGGGTGAGCTTTATCAGGCAATTATTGATAACAGGCCCGAGGAAGAATTGTTAGAGATTGCTTCATTTTATGATTATCTCGAAATTCAGCCGCTCGGCAATAATGAATTTATGATAAGGGAATCAAGCTATCCCGATAAAAAGGATAAGAAAACGGGAGCGGTTATCCCTAACCGACTTCGCCATGTTTCAAGCTTTGAGGTTATCAAGAATTTTAATAAAAAGGTTGTTGAGCTTGCTGATAAGCTGTCATTACCCGTTGTTGCTACGGGAGATGTTCATTTCCTCAAAAAAGAGGATGTTATTATCCGCAAGATATTGATGGCAGGTCAAGGCTTCGATGATTTCGATAATCAAGCACCGCTTTATCTTAAAACAACTGCCGAAATGCTAAGCGATTTTGATTATTTCGGCGATAGGGCTAAGGAATTTGTTATTGATAATCCAAAGAAAATTGCCGATATGATAAGCGGGGATGTTATCCCTGTTCCTGAGGGCAACTATCCGCCTGTTATTGAAGGCTCGGATGATGATTTAAGAAGAATTTGTTGGGAAAATGCCCATAAAAAATACGGAGAAAAGGTTCCCGAGGTTGTTGAAAAGCGACTTGAAAAGGAACTTAACTCCATTATTAATAACGGCTTCTCGATAATGTATATGTCGGCTCAAAAGTTGGTGGCATATAGCGAGGAAAACGGATATCTCGTTGGCTCTCGTGGTTCGGTTGGCTCTTCATTTGTTGCAACAATGGCGGGCATTTCCGAGGTTAACCCCTTGCCGCCGCACTATGTTTGTCCTAAGTGCTGTCATAGTGAGTTCTTCCTTAAGGGTGAGGTTGGCTCAGGATTTGACCTTCCTGAAAAGATATGCGAATGTGGCGAGGTTATGCACCGAGACGGTCATGATATCCCATTCGAAACCTTCTTAGGTTTTAAGGGAGATAAGGTGCCTGATATCGACCTTAACTTCTCGGATGAATTTCAAACTCAAGTTCAAAAATATACCGAAACCTTATTCGGTAGCGAAAACGTTTTCAAAGCGGGAACCATATCAACCGTTGCCGAGAAAACTGCTTACGGTTTTTCAAAGGCTTATGCCGAGAAAAAGGGTATAGTGTTAAGTGGAGCTGAGCTTAACCGCCTTGCTAAAAAGGTTGAAAAGGCTCAAATTAAACAAACAACAGGTCAGCACCCTGCGGGTATGATTGTTGTTCCCAGGGATAAAACCATCTATGATTTTTGCCCTGTTCAGCACCCCGCTGATGATGTTAAGTCTGATGTTGTTACAACCCATTTCGACTTCCATTCGATTCATGATACTATTCTAAAACTTGATGAATTAGGCCACGTTGTTCCAACAACATATAAGTATCTTGAGGAATATTCGGGAATCCCTGTTAGTGAGGTTTCGATGAGTGACCCCGAGGTTTATAGCCTCTTTATTTCAACCGATGCCTTGGGTGTTACCCCCGAGGATATTGATTCTAAAACAGGCACTTATTGTTTGCCCGAGTTTGGAACAAAGTTCGTTCGAGAAATGCTTATAGACTGTAAGCCTAAGAATTTCTCCGACCTTTTGCAAATTTCAGGACTTTCGCACGGAACCGATGTTTATCTCGGCAACGCTAAAGACCTTATAGAAAACGGAACCTGCACCATTTCAGAGGTTATTGGAACACGTGATAACATAATGGTTTATCTTATCCATCAGGGTATGGATGAAAGCCGAGCCTTTAAGATAACCGAAACGGTTCGTAAGGGTCTTGTTGCTAAGGGCAAGGTTTCCAAGGAAGATTGGGAAGCGATGGAAAATGATATGAGGGCGGTTGATGTTCCTGAGTGGTATATTGAAAGTTGTCATAAAATCAAGTATATGTTCCCCAAGGCTCACGCCGCCGCTTATGTTATTTCAGCTTTAAGAGTTGCTTGGTATAAGGTTCATAAGCCCCTTGAATTTTACTGCGCTTATTTCACCGCTCGCCCAGAGGATGTTGATGTTCCAACAGTTATTCAGGGCAAGGATGCCGTTAGAAGATATCTCAGGGATATCAAGGCGAAGGGTAAGGATGCAACCAAAAAGGAACTTGATGTTTATAACAATATGCTGATTATAAACGAAATGATGTCAAGAGGAATTGAAATATTGCCTATTGATATCAATAAGTCGCATGCTATGAAGTATGTTCCTGAAAATGGAAAAATGCGCCTTCCGTTTGGCTCTCTTTCGGGAGTTGGCGAAAAGGCGGCATACTCGATTTATGAAACGGCTCAAAAGGGCAATTTCATATCAAAAGAGGATTTCCAAATAGAAGCAGGGGTTTCTAAAACGATTATTCAAAACCTTGCCGACCTTGGCGCTATGAATGATTTACCTGATACAAATCAAATTTCTATGTTCTAAAAGAAGAAAAACACCCGAAAAAGAAACTAACTTCTTTTCGGGTGTTTTTTTATTCGATATTTTTGCTACAGCAAAATCGATATATTTACCAAAGGTGAATTCGATATGTTCGTTTCACGAACTCGATATGATATAAATTTTCTTGTGCTGTTAAGCACATATCGAGCCGATAGGCATATCGAGTGCATTGGCGCATATCGAAAAGTCCGCAAGGAATTTATATCGATGCATTGTGGTATTGAAACCCAACGCAATTAGTTCATTATTTTTAAGTAGCGTTCATAGGCTTCTTCCCAAGCCTCAGGGTTTTCAGGAAGATAGTGCTTAATATCGGTTGAGTTAGAAACAGTTTTGCGAATATCAGCAAAATCTTTGATTTCTCCAAGTGCATAATAACCAACTGCAATATTACCCATAACAGTAGCCTCGGTAGGTCCTGCTAAAACTTCGGCGTTGCAAGCATCTGCTGTGAGTCGGCACAAAAGCTTATCTTTAATACCGCCGCCGAGCATATTGATTTTAGTGTATTTCTTGTTTGCAATTTCGCCGAGCTTATTAAAGGTGTATTTGTATTTCATTGCGATACTTTGGTAAATGCAGCGCATAATTTCGCCTCTGTTTTTAGGCACATACTGACCTGTTTTCTCGCAAAATTCCTTAACTCTGCGAGGCAGATTTCCTGCCGATTCAAACATCGGGTCATCAACATCAACGAAGCATTTAAAGGGCTCAGAAGCTAATGCTTCTTTTTCAAGTAGGTCGAAACCAACCTCTTCGCCCTCTCTTCTCCATTGGCGGCGAGATTCTTGAATAAGCCATAATCCCATAATATTCTTAAGGAAACGAACGGTATCATCAAATCCACCCTCGTTTGTGAAATTAAGCTTGCAAACCTCATCGTTTATAATAGGCTCAGGCAATTCGATTCCAAAAAGGCTCCAAGTGCCGCAGCTGATATAGACAAAATCATCAGCAAAGGAGGGGGTTGCCGCAACGGCTGATGCAGTATCATGAGCGCAAACAGCAATAACGGGAACCTTTTCGCAGCCTAATTCCTCGCAAATTTCATCGGTTAAATAGCCATAGATATTTCCGGCCTTTATAATTTCGGGGAAGAGGTTTTTATCAAGTCCTAAACGCTCGATAAGCTCATAGTCCCAATCTCTTTTATAGGGATTATAAAGGTTTGTGGTTGAAGCAATGCTAGCTTCGGCTCTCATTTCGCCTGTGAGCATATATGCAAAAAGGTCGGGAATCAAGAGAACTTTTTCGGTGTTTTCGAAAATTTCAGGCTCATTTTCCTTTAGATACATTAACTGATAAAGGGTGTTAATTCTCATGCACTGAGTGCCAGTTCTGTTATAAATCTCTTCCTTAGAGATGGTTTCGAAAACCTTTTCGGGAATACCCTCAGTTCTTAAGTCTCTATAATGAACAGGGTTGCCTAAAAGCTTTCCTCTTTTATCAATAAGGCCGAAATCAACTCCCCAGGTATCAATACCGATAGCATCAAAACCGCCGGAATTAACCGCCTTTGTTATACTTGTTTTAATTTCAAAGAAAAGGCGGAGAATATCCCAATACATAGTGCCGTTTACGATAACGGTATCGTTAGAAAAACGATGGATTTCCTCCATGGTTATTTTCTCGCCGTCAAAGCTTGAAATCATTGCTCTTCCGCTTGAAGCGCCAAAATCAAAAGAAAGAATTTTTTTCATTCTATCCCCTCCAAAAATTACTAATATTAGTTTATCATAACTTAAAACTTTTTGCAATAATATGTTTTTTATAAATAAATAATTGTTCAACGATTTAATATTAGATAAAAGAAATTATAGATTAGATAATAACTGAACATTGAACGGCAAGTTATATTATGGTAAAATTAGTGTAGATTAAGGCGGTGGGAATATGGAATATATAACAGTTGGCAGAAAGTATAATGAGGGAAAAGTTGCTTTTGTGGAATGCGCAAAGGACTGCTCGCTTGATAATATTAGCATTAAAGATAAGTGTTTTCTACTTGTTATACTCACAAAAGGAAAATTAGAATTTAATGTTGGCGATGAGAAAGTTACTGCTAACGCTCCGTCTTTTTTGTGCTTTGATGAAAAGGAAAATCCTGTGTTGATTTCAAAATCAAAAGCTCACTACACTTGTGTGTATTTCCACCCTAAATTCTTAAATATCAATATGACTTTTGAACTTTTACGTTCCAGTAAATATGATGATATCGCCACCACTCACGATATGTTTATGCTAAAACCGTTTATCGACAAGGCTTATGTTATTCCCATAGTTGACACTCAGGTTGAGAGGATAGAACAATCCGCT
>CAJGDQ010000048.1 GCA_904502215.1 Clostridiaceae bacterium | reverse complement strand
TCATTCCCGTTATCAGTTGCTTCCTTTGCAGCTATAAGGGCTTTAAAGCTTTCAACCGAGAATATACTTAGATTTCACAAAACAGGTCTTGGAGCTCTTGACACCGAGGGAATTTCGGCTCTTGAAAATTATTGTTATCTATGGAATATCGAATCTACCCAATGGCTCGAAGATTGGACAATGAATCCGAAGGGACTTACAAACGATATAAACGATAATTCAGATGAGCTTGAAAAATTAAATATTCTTCGCAAAAAAGCAATCAAACCATTATTAGATTTTAAAGAAAACTTTAAAGGCTCGGCTTCAAATATGGCCAGAGCTTTGGTTGAGTTGTTTAAGGCATGCTGTGTTGGGGACAAGCTTATAGGCATCTCAGAGCGTTTTGAGGCAGATGGGGATATTTTCTCATCTGATGCTTTAAAACAGTCTTATGACGCATTTATGCGCATTTTAGATAGTCTTGTTGTATGCTTTGGAGAGGAAAACATTAAACCCCAGGAATTTTTTGATGCTTTAGAGCTTGCTGTTGCCAGCACTGATATTGGTATTGTTCCGCAAACTCTTGATGAGGTTACCTTTGGCTCAGCCGATAGGATAAGACCCTCTATGCCAAAAATTGCATTTATTTTAGGGGCCAATCAGGGAATTTTCCCGATGAATACTTCGAACTCTGGTTTATTTAATATAACCGAAAGGCGAAATCTTATTGAAAACGGAATAGAAATTGCCGATAATTCAATTTATTCTTCAATTGATGAGGATTATCTTGTTTACTGCAATCTTTGTTCGGCTTCCGAAAAGGTTTATATTTCTTATCATAATCAGTCAATTTCGGGTGAAAAATGTGAGCCTTCGGCATTTGTTGAAACCATTTCTAAAACCTTAAATCCCGAAATATTAAATGAGCCTGATGAAAATTTAAGCCTTTCTAATTGTCCTGAAACTATGATTTCGGCTCTTAGTGAATATTCTATCAGAAGAAATGAAAATTCACCTGAAAGTAATGCCCTCAAAAGCGCCTTGAATGAAAGCGAGATGTCCGAAAAAGCCGAGTTTATTGATAATTTCGGCAAAGATAAGGATTATTTCTTAAATAGTGACACCGCAAATCTTCTTTTTGGTAATAAAATCAGAATGTCGGCTTCAAAGTTTGATACTTTTAACCGTTGCAGATTTTCTTTCTTCTTGAAATATGGCCTTAGCGCTAAGAAAATTCAGCCTGCAGAATTTGATGTTTTGCAAAGGGGAACGATTGTTCATTATGTTTTAGAAAGATTTATTACTGATTATAAAGAAAACTATTCTGGTCTTTCGGATAATGAACTTGATATTTTAACTGATAAATATATCGAAGAATATTTAGGTTTGGTTGCGGGATTTGAAAATATTAGAAATACAAGAATTGAATTTTTAATATCAAGAATTTCTCGTTCATTAAAGGATGTTGTTCGCCATGTTTGCGCCGAGCTTTCTCAAAGTTTATTTGAGCCTAAAAAATGCGAGCTTAAAATTGGTAATGGGGAAGAGATAGAAACTGTTAAATTCCCATTTGATAATGGAGAAATCAGCCTTGTTGGAAGCATTGACAGGGTTGATGAATATAACGGTTACATTAGAATTATAGACTATAAAACCGGCTCAAAATCCTTTAAATTACCCGATATTTTATTTGGACTTAATCTTCAAATGCTTATATATCTTTATGCAGTTACTAGAGGTAACGGCCTTGATGATAGCGCCGCTGCGGGTATTCTATATCAACCATCATCCAGAGATATTAAGGATGAAGGTCTTGCTATGAACGGACTTTTGCCGGCTGATATTGATTTGATTAAAGCAATGGATAAAAACATTTCAGGAGAGTTTGTGCCTAAGCCTTATATTCTAAAGGATAACAGTATTTCGAAACGTGGTTCTTATATTGATGCTTCGAATTTTACTGAAATTTTTGACTACATTGAGAAGTTAATGAAGAAAACAGGCAATCTGATTTCGAGCGGTGATATAAGAATTTCACCTCTTGATGGTAGGGAGTCTCCGGCTTGTAAATACTGTGATTTTGCGAGTGTTTGCCGCATTGAAAACAAGAGTGTTCCAAGGGTTGAAAATTATAGCAATGAAAAGGTATTTGAAATAATGAAGGAGGCTGAAACTAATGGCATTTAATCCAACAAAAGAGCAAGCAAAAGCGATAGATGCTAAGGGAAACATTTTAGTTTCGGCCGCTGCAGGCTCGGGGAAAACCGCTGTTTTAGTTGAAAGAGTTATTAAAAAATTATGTTCTAAGGAAGATGGCATTTCAGCCGATAAGCTTTTGATTGTTACTTTCACTAATGCGGCTGCAGCCGAAATGCGTTCAAGAATTGAGAAAAGGCTTGATGAAGAGTGCCGCAATAATCCCGATGACCTTTCTTTGTTACAACAAAAACACTTATTGCCATTAGCTAAAATTTGCACTATTGATTCGTTTTGCATAGATTTGGTTAGGGAAAACTTTGAAAGACTTGATATCTCTCCTGATTTTAAAATCAGCGACAACAATTCCTTAAAACCTATAAACGAGAAGATTTGCAAGGATATTGTAAACCGCTATCTCGAAGAAAATAATCCGCTATTCCTTGAATTATTGGACCTTATTGGTGCGGAATATGATGACTCAAAATTTATAGATTTTATTTTAGAACTTTATGATTACAGCAGACAGTTGCCCGACTCTGAAAATTGGTTTAAAAGCTTTAAAGATTTTTATAATGAAGGTGAGTTTAATTCTGATTCGCCTTGGTGGAAATCAGCATTTTCAAAGGCTGTTGAGGTTATAAAATCGGCAAGAATTTCTTTATCTAATGCGATTGATTTAATATCGGTATCCGAAAAGGCAAATGAAGCTTATCTTCCGATTTTTTCCGATACTGCGAATAAGTATTTCCTTTTGGAAGAGGCAGCAAACTCTAACGAATGGGATAAATTATATAATGCATTAAATGAATTTTCGGCTATTTCTTTACCAACTGTTAGAGGAGTTAATTCAATTCCTGAGATAGCCTCTGCAAAGGATATTTTTAAATACATAACAACAAAACCGATTGATAAGCTTAAAAAGATTTTCTATGCCGATAATGCTTTCATAAACTCGCAATTTTGCAAGATTTTAAGACTAATGGAGTTGCTTGGCGAAATTCTTATTGAGTTTGAAAATAAAGTATTTGAGGAGTATAAAGAAAATAACACCTTTACATTCCACAATACCGAGCATATGGCATTAAAGCTTTTATGTGATAAGGAAAACACCGACCTTTTGAGCCGCTTTGAAGAGGTTATGGTTGATGAATATCAGGATACTAATGACCTTCAGGATATGCTTTTTAAGATTATTTCCAATAATGAAAAAAATCTCTTTGTTGTTGGCGATGTTAAGCAAAGTATTTATGGTTTCAGAGGGGCAAATCCCGTTAATTTCCTCTCTAAAAAATTAAGATATATCCCAATTGATGAAACCGATTCCAATCATCCTCAAAAGATAATTCTTGGCAATAATTTCAGAACTAAAAAAGAGGTTTGTGATTTTATCAATTTCTTTTTTGAGCTCTTTATGAATGAGCAAACAGGGGATATGGTTTATAATGATGAGGAAAAACTTTTTCCTGAAGCAATTTTCCCCGAAACTCAAAAAACTGCCACTGAATATCATATTATAGAATCAAAAGCCAATGCCGCTGAAACTGCTGTTATAGAGGCAAGGCATATTGCTGATTATATTCGAAAAACAATGGCCGAGGGCGAGATTATTAAGCTTGATAATGATAATTTAAGAAGGCCTGTTTTCTCGGATTTTGCGATTCTTTTGCGTTCGGCAAAGACCAAAGCTCCAATTATTGCCGAAGAGCTTAAAAAACAGGGAATACCCGCAAATTATAACGTTGAAGGTTTTGCCGAATGCGCTGAAATTGCAACATTTTTAGCACTTCTATCGGTTATTGATAATCCTGAAACCGATATTGAATTACTAAGCCTTTTACTTTCTCCGATTTTTGCTTTTACTCCTGAAGATTTAGCAAAAATTCGCATCAATAAACGAAGCGGAAATATATATCAAGCTATTGTTTACTCGGCTAAAAACGGCAATTTAAAATGCAATGAATTTCTTAAAAAAATAGAAAAATTCAGGCTTATGAGTGTTTCTTATTCCTTGCCAAAGCTCATTTCTAAGCTCTTAACCGAAACAAACTATATTAATTTAGTAACGGTTATGAATGATGGATTAAGGCGCCGAAATAACCTTCTTTTACTTTGCGAATACGCCAAAACATTTAGCGAAAATAATTTTGCATCTATCGGCTCGTTTGTTAAATACATTCGAAAGCAGTCCGAAATGGGACTGTCTACCGCTTCTGCCTCAACAGGAGGGGATAGTGTTAAAATTATGAGTATTCATGCCTCAAAAGGCTTGCAGTTTCCTATATGTATTATTGCGGGAGTTGCGGCTGATTTTAATGACTTTGAATCACGCCTTTCAACGCTATATTCAACCGAACTCGGCCTTGGATTTAAGTATTTTAATGAAGAGGATAAAAAGCCATACACCACGATAGGTCGTGAGATAATTCTTGAAAAAGCCAGGGAAATCAGACTTCAAGAAGAACTTAGACTTTTCTATGTTGCACTTACCAGAACTCAGGATAGATTACTGTTTTGCGGAAGTCTTTCCAGCGTTGAAAAGAAGGCTCAGGAACTTATTTCCTGGTTGTTGGCATCTAATTGCAAAATTGATGCTAATCTATTTTCAAGAACTAAATCTTATAACGATTGGCTAATGTTATCTCTTCTATTGCATAAAGATGGTAAGGCTTTAAGACCCAATGGGACAAGTCTAATGTTAGTTGACACCGATTCTAAAATATCGGTATCAATAATAGATGGCGAAAGTGTTCCGGATAATTCTTTTATTTATGATTTTGAAAACGAAACACAGCCAAATTTGGAATTAGTTTCAGCATTAAAGGAGAATTTTAACTTCGAATATCACTATAAAGAATTATTAGGTGTTGAATCAAAGGCTTCTGTTTCAAAGCTTGCAAATAGTGCTGAAAGTGCAAAATTTTCATTCACTGCAAAACCTTCATTTATGAGTAAATCAGGGCTTAGCGCAACTGAAAAGGGAACCGCTATGCATAAAATTATGCAATTTTATGATTTTTCAAAATCAAATGATATTGAAGCCGAGCTCGAAAGACTTTATGAATGGCAGTTCATAACCGAAACTGAATATAACGCTATTGAAAGAAAAAAACTTCAAGATTTCTTTAATAGTAACATTTTCAAAAGAATTTCTAATGCTTTAACGGTTGAAAGGGAAATGCGTTTTTTAACCGAGGTTGATGCTAAAAAAATAGCTCCCCATTTAAATGAGGAACTATCAAAAGAAAAGGTTATTATTCAGGGTGCAGTTGATATTTGCTTTGTTGAGGACGATGGTGTTGTTGTTCTCGATTTTAAGACCGATAGGGTTGATAATTTAGAAATTTTAAAAGAAACCTATGGTGAACAGCTAAATATTTATGCTATGGCCTGCGAGAAAATCTTTGGTAAAAAGGTTAAGCAAAAACTAATCTATTCCTTTAATCTATCAAAGGAAATTGAGGTATAAAAAAAGACGGGAAATCCCGTCTTTTTTATATCTTCTCTGATAATTTTGCCAATTCTTCCATTGTTAAGGCTTCGCCTCTAACAGTATCGCTAAGACCTAGCTCTAACAGTGCATTTCTTAGGGTTTCTTTTTCGATACCTAATGTGTTAGAAACGGTATTAACAAGGGTTTTTCTGCGCTGAGCAAAGCAAGCTTTAACAAGCGAAAAGAATTTCTTTTCATTGGTTACCTTAATTGGAGGCTCAGGTAGTATATTAAGCTTAATTACCGCCGAATCAACATTAGGAGCCGGCATAAAGCTTTTTCTTGAAACCTCGAATAAAATCTCTTTCTCAGCATAAAAGCTAACAGCGGCGGTTACAGCGCCTGCTTCCCTTGAACCAACCTCAGCGCATAGTCTTTCGGCCGCTTCCTTTTGCACCATAACAGTTATGCTTTCAATCGGTAATTTTTTCTCGAGCAGCATCATAATTATAGGTGAGGTTATATAATAGGGAAGATTGGCGCAAACTGCAACCTTTTCACAATCGGCAAAATGTTCCTTAATAATCTTTTCGAGGTCTAATTTCATAGCATCCCCGAAAATCACTTCAACATTATCACAATCAGCAAGGGTTTTTGGCAATATCTTTTTAAGTCTTTCATCGAGTTCAATCGCAACAACCTTTTTTGCAACCTTTGATAGCTCGGCAGTTAAAACACCAATACCCGGACCTATCTCTAAAACACCTGTATTTTCATCACAGGCGGCTTTTGCCATTCTAGGACATACCGAATCATCTATTAAAAAATTTTGTCCCAAACTCTTTTTAAAGGAAAATCCTGCACTTTTAAGCAGACCTTCAACAGTTTTTATATCAGATAATTTCATTTTTTGCTCCAAAATTCATTTTTTTATAATTATACATTAAAATTTTAAGACTTGCAATAAATTTTAGATGACAAATCATAAAATATATGTTATTATATTATAAAATATATAATGGATGTGAATTTAATTGGATAATAGATTTTTACCCGAAGTAATCAAAGAGATGGAGCCTTTGCTTTCAGAACAAGGTTTTAAAGCAGGGGAGAATGGCGAGTTTTCTAACGATACCAAGAAGGTTTTAGTAGCTTATGATGAAGAAAAGCAGATGTATCGTTTTTCTATTGCCGATATTGATGGTGATTATAAAGAGGTTTCTGCTTGGTTATTTGATGATTCTCAAAATGCTAAGGATGCCGCATCGGTTGGTATAGACTTTGCCGCAACACTCAGAAAAGAACTCGGTATAACAGCTAAAAGAGTTGGAAACAATAATATTGAGCTTCCTTCGGCTTCGAAATCGGGTAATATGACCGTTACAGGATTTGCAAAGAAGATGCTCGATGTATATCCAACTATGAAGGAAGAATATAAAGAGCACATTGCGGTTTATGGTAATTTTCTTTATATTAATTTCTTTGGTGAATCATTAGTTCCTAATCTTAAAAACACCTTTGAAAACGGTTCTAAAAAGCAAATCAAGAAGCTTTATGATGTTTTTGAAGATGCATATTTAAAAGGGGATAAGGATACAGTTAATATCCTTGTTGCAGTTCTTTGTGCGGCTGCATATAAAAACGAGAATATAACTGCCGCTATTAGAGAAATGCTCGAGGTTGATAAACATTTCTTAGCTTCATTTGATAATCTTTTACCGATTATTCATAAAAATAAAAAGTTAGCAAACGCTTTGATTAAATAGGAGTGATTAGTTTGTTAGTATTAATTATTTTAATCGTTTTATTTATTATTATAATTCCAAATGTGCGTGTTGTTCCGCAAGCAACCGAG